>NZ_JBFBGK010000193.1:0-6267 GCF_040684615.1 Streptomyces sp. NPDC089919 | reverse complement strand
GCCGGTGCAGGCCGATCCAGGCCATGCCGTCCTGCTGTTCGCGCAGCCGCCGGAAGGTCTCGGCGAGCGTCGCGGGGGAGGCGACCCGGCGGCCGCGCGGGTGCGCGGCGGGCCCGGCGGGTTGCCCGGCGGGCTCAGTCGGCGCGCTTGGAGAGGCGCACGACCCCGGCCGCGGCGTACGCCGCGTCCTCCTCCAGCGTCTCGTTCTCCAGCAGCGCGGCGGCCAGCGCGTCGAGCTGGTCGCGGTGCTCGCGCAGCAGCCGGCAGGCGTCGTCGTAGCACTCGTCCACGATCCGCCGCATCTCGCTGTCCACCGCGTCGAGGGTGGCGGGGGCGGCGGAGAGGCCGTACGCCTGCTGGGCGTCGGAGGGGATGGCGGTCAGCCGGCCGACCCGCTCGCTCATGCCCCACCGGCCGACCATGCCGCGGGCGAGGTTGGTGACCTGTTCGAGGTCGTTCTCCGCCCCGGTGGTGATGACGTCGTAGACGACCTGCTCGGCCGCCATCCCCCCGAGGGCGCCGATGATCCTGCCGCGCAGGTACTCCTCGGTGTACGCGTACCGGTCGGCGTCGGGGGTGGACAGGGTGACCCCGAGCGCACGGCCGCGGGGCACGATGGTGATCTTGCGGACCGGGTCGGCGCCGGGCTGGAGCATGCCCAGCAGGGCGTGCCCGCTCTCGTGGTAGGCGGTGCGCCGCCGCTCCTCGTCGGGCATGACCAGCGGGCGTTCGGCGCCGAGCTGGACCTTCTCCAGGGCGTCGGAGAGGTCGGTCTGGGTGACGGCCTGCTGCTGCCGCTTGACGGCGAGCAGCGCGGCCTCGTTGGCGAGGTTGGCCAGTTCGGCGCCGGTCATGCCGGGGGTGGTACGGGCCACCTGGGCGAGGTCGACGCCGCCGGCCAGGGGGATCTCGCGGGTGTGGATGCGCAGGATCGCCTCGCGGCCGCCGCGGTCGGGCGGCGAGACGGAGACGGTGCGGTCGAAGCGGCCGGGCCGGGTGAGGGCCGGGTCCAGGACGTCGGCGCGGTTGGTGGCGGCGATGACGACCACGCCCTCGGAGCCGGAGAAGCCGTCCATCTCGGTGAGGATCTGGTTGAGGGTCTGCTCGCGCTCGTCGTGGCCGCCCATGCCGGCGCCGCCGCCGCGGGCCCGGCCGATGGTGTCGATCTCGTCGATGAAGATGATCGCGGGGGCGACCTTGCGGGCCTCGGCGAACAGCTCGCGGACCCGGCTGGCGCCGACGCCGACGATCATCTCGATGAACTCGGAGGCGGAGGCGGAGAAGAAGGGCACCCCGGCCTCCCCCGCCACCGCGCGGGCCAGCAGGGTCTTGCCGGTGCCGGGCGGGCCGGCCAGCAGGACGCCGCCGGGCATCCGGGCGCCCATCTTCCGGTAGGCGTCGGGGTTCTTGAGGAAGTCGACGACCTCGCTGAGTTCGCCCTCGACCTCGTCGATGCCGGCCACGTCGTCGAAGGTGGTGCGCTTGCCCTCGGTGAGCTCGACCGGCTTGGGCGGGGCCTTGCGGCCGAGGCCGCCGGCGCCCATGGCGGATCCCATCCGGCGGGCGATGAGCACCCACAGGCCGATCAGCAGCAGCATCGGGGCGAGCGAGATCAGCAGGTTGGCCAGGAAGCTGCGGTGCTCGACGACCGGGGAGGCGGTGACGGTGACGCCCTTGGAGGTCAGGCTGGACCAGAGGTTGTCGTCGGCGAAGGCGGGGCGCTGGGTGACGAACTTCTTGTAGTCGCCCTTGCCGTCGGGGACCGGGGCGTCCTTCTTGAGCTCGCCCTCGATGGCGTCGCCCTTGGAGTAGATCTTCTCGACGTTGCCGGCCGAGACCTGCTTGCTGAACTCGGTGTACGAGATGGTGTGCTCGTCGCCCTCGTTGAAGAACGACAGCACGAGATTGGTGAGCAGGTACACGATCAGCGCGGTGAGGATCAGCCCGCGCCAGCCGCCCGGCATCTTCTTCTTGGGCGGCGGGGGCGGGGGTGCGCCCTCGGAGCGCCAGGGCGAGTCGGCCCTGGCGCGGGGCGGCGCGGGCGTCGGGCTGGGCACGGCGGACCTCCTCCGGCGGACTGGAGTCCGACACTACGGGACATACCGCCCGGATGTTCGCCGGCGTACCGCCGTACGGGGGACGCGAAAGGGCCCCCGCGCACGGCGGGGGCCCTTTCGCGTGTCGGACCGGTCAGCCCATGAACTTCTTGAACTCGTCGGGGAGTTCGAAGTCCTGGCCGCCCTGGCCGGCCGGCAGGCCGAAGGCGCCGCCCGGCTCGGCCTGCGGGCCCTGCTCGCGGCGGGCCGCGGCGGCGGCCTCCTCGGCCTTGCGCTTCATCGGGTTGCCGCTCTGGCGCTTGCCCTTGGCGGCCTGCTGCTTCTTCTTCTGGCGGCCGGGGCCGCCGCCCATGCCCGGGATGCCGGGCATGCCGGGCATCCCGCCGCCCTGGGCCATCCGGGACATCATCTTGCGGGCCTCGAAGAACCGCTCGACGAGGTTCTTCACGGCGCTGACCTCGACACCGGAGCCCTTGGCGATACGGGCGCGGCGCGAGCCGTTGATGATCGTCGGGTCCTGGCGCTCGGCCGGGGTCATCGACTTGATGATCGCCGCGGTGCGGTCGACGTCACGCTCGTCGATGTTGTTGATCTGCTCCTTGATCTGCCCCATGCCCGGCAGCATGCCGAGCAGCTTGGAGATGGAGCCCATCTTGCGGACCTGCTCCATCTGGGACAGGAAGTCGTCGAGCGTGAACTCCTTGGGGCCCTTGGCGAGCTTGGCCGCCATCTTCTCGGCCTCGGCCTGCGAGAAGGTCTGCTCGGCCTTCTCGATGAGGCTGAGCATGTCGCCCATGCCGAGGATGCGGGAGGCCATGCGGTCCGGGTGGAACGCGTCGAACTCGTCCAGCTTCTCGCCGTTGGAGGCGAACATGATCTGGCGGCCGGTGACGTGCGCGATGGAGAGCGCGGCACCGCCGCGGGCGTCGCCGTCGAGCTTGGAGAGCACCACGCCGTCGAAGCCGACGCCGTCGCGGAAGGCCTCGGCGGTGTTGACCGCGTCCTGGCCGATCATGGCGTCGACGACGAACAGGACCTCGTCGGGGCTGACCGCGTCGCGGATGTCCGCGGCCTGCTGCATCAGCTCGGCGTCGATGCCGAGGCGGCCGGCGGTGTCGACGATGACCACGTCGTGCTGGCGGGTCTTGGCGTACTCGACGGAGTCCTTGGCGACCTGGACCGGGTCGCCGACGCCGTTGCCCGGCTGGGGGGCGTACACGGCCACGCCGGCCCGCTCGGCGACGACGCTGAGCTGGTTGACGGCGTTGGGGCGCTGGAGGTCGCAGGCGACCAGCAGCGGGGTGTGGCCCTGGCCCTTGAGCCAGAGGCCGAGCTTGCCGGCGAGGGTGGTCTTACCGGCACCCTGGAGGCCGGCGAGCATGATCACGGTCGGCGGCTGCTTGGCGAACCGGAGGCGGCGGGTCTCGCCACCGAGGATGCCGATGAGCTCCTCGTTGACGATCTTGATGACCTGCTGGGCCGGGTTGAGCGCGCCGGAGACCTCGGCGCCGGCGGCCCGCTCCTTCACCTGCTTGATGAAGGCCCGCACCACGGGGAGGGCGACGTCCGCCTCGAGGAGGGCGATACGGATCTCGCGCGCCGTGGCATCGATGTCCGCCTCGCTGAGGCGGCCTTTGCCCCGGAGGTTTTTGAATGTCGCTGCGAGGCGGTCGGAGAGCGTATCGAACACGGTGGTCGCGAATCCTCGGGTCGGCGGAATGGTGGTCGCCCCCCAGGGTATCGGGCCCGGCGCCCGGCCGGACCCTGCGGGGCCGTTCCGCCCGTCAGGCCAGGGCCGTCTCCAGGGTGGTGGCGAGGGCGGCCGCGGCGGGGGCGGGGAGGGGGGCGCCCTGGGGGTCGGTGACGTAGAGGGTGTCCACGGCGTTGGCGCCCAGGGTGGAGACGTGCGCGCTGCGGACCCGGACGCCGCCGGACTCCAGGGCCCGCCCGATGCGGTGCAGCAGTCCGACCGCGTCGGGCGCCCGTACCTCCAGGACGGTGGCGGCGGCGGAGACGCCGGGGACCGCGGTCACCCGGGGCGCCGGCGGCACCACCCCCCGCCGCCGCGGGTAGGCGGCCTCCCGCTCGGCCAGCTTCGCCGGCACGTCCAGCGTCCCCTCCAGGGCCCGGACCAGGTCGGTGCGCAGCCGCGCGGCCTGCGGGAGGGCGCCGAACTCCGCGGCCACCCGCCAGCGCAGCGCCAGCACCTCCCCGCCCAGCTCCCCCGGCAGTTCCACCGAGCGCAGGTCGGCGGCGCGTACGGTCAGCCGGTGCAGGGCGAGCACCCCGGCCGCGGCGGGCAGCACCCCGGGCTGGTCGGGTACGGCCATCAGCAGTTCGACGCCCACCTCCTCGGGCTCCTCGGTGCGGGCCCGCAGCGCGAGGACCGGTCCCCCGGTGCGCAGGGCCTCCACCGCCAGCCGTTCCTGTTCGGCGGTGGGCGCGGCGGGGTCCGGCCCGGCGGCCGGGTCGCCGCCGCTGAGCACGGCGGCGGTCCGCCGGACCAGGTCGGCGACGAGCGAGCCGCGCCAGGAGCTCCAGGCGGCGGGCCCGGTGGCCAGTGCGTCGGCCTCGGTGAGGGCGTGCAGCAGTTCCAGGGTGCCGGTGGCGCCGACCGCCTCGGCGACGGTGCGGACCGTGACGGGGTCGTCGAGGTCCCGGCGGGTGGCGGTCTCGATGAGCAGCAGGTGGTGGCGGACGAGGGTGGCGAGGACGGTGACGTCCTCCTTGTCGAAGCCGATCCGGGCGGCCAGGTCCCGGGCGATGGTCTCGCCCGCCTCCGAGTGGTCGCCGGGCCAGCCCTTGCCGATGTCGTGCAGGAGGGCGGCGACCAGCAGCAGGTCGGGGCGGTGCACCCGGCGGGTGAGGGCGGCGGCGCGGACGGCGGTCTCGACGAGGTGGCGGTCGACGGTCCAGGTGTGCACGGGGTTGCGCTGGGGCCGGCAGCGGACCCGCTCCCAGTCGGGCAGCAGCCGGGTGATCAGCTCCTCGGCCTCCAGCGCCTCCCAGACCGGCACGGTGGGTTCGCCGGCGCCGAGCAGGGTCACCAGCTGTTCCCGGGCCTCGGCGGGCCAGGGCACCGGCAGCGCCTTGGCCTGGCCGGCGAGCCGGCGTACGGCGTGCGGGGAGACGGGCAGGCCGGCCTGGGCGGCGGCCGCGGCCAGCCGCAGCGGCAGCACGGCGTCGCGTTCGGGGCGGGCGGCCAGCGCGAGGACGGCCTCGCCGTCCTGTTCCACCACGCCCTCGGCGAGCGGGGCGCGTTCGACGGCGGCGGTCCGGGTGCCGAGCAGGCCGCGCAGCCGGGGCCGGGCGGAGCGGGCCCGCAGCACCCGGCCGACCTCGCGCCAGGTGACGTCCCCCGCGTACCCGACCACGCGCGCGGCCTCGTAGACCCGGCGCAGCAGGGCGTCGGCGTCGAGCACCCCGAGGTGGCCGGCGACCTGGTCCTGTTCCTGGAGGGCGAGCCGGTCGGTGGCGCGTCCGGTGGTCAGGTGGAGGGCGTCGCGGGTGTCGAGGAGGACGGCGCGGGCGGTGGCGAGGCCTTCGCGGGGGGCGTCGGCGAGCCAGGAGGCGGCGACGGCGCGCAGGGCGGTGAGGTCGCGCAGGCCGCCGCGGGCCTCCTTGAGGTCGGGTTCGAGGAGGAAGCGGAGTTCACCGGCCCGTTCGGCCCGGTCGCGGCACAGGTCGTGCAGTTCGGGCAGCCGCTTCGGCGCCTGGTTGCGCCAGTCGGCGAGCACGGTGGTGCGCAGGGCGGCGACCAGGCCGAGGTCCCCGGCGACCGGCCGGGCGTCGAGCAGGCCGAGGTGGGCCTTGAGGTCCTCGGTGGCCGTCTTGCGGGCCTGGGCAGGGGTGCGCACGGAGTGGTCGAGGGAGAGGCCGTGGTCCCAGACGGGGTACCAGAGCCGGTCGGCGAGGGCGGCGAGCGCGGTGGGGTCGGCCTTGCCGTCGTGCAGCAGGAGGAGGTCGAGGTCGCTGCGGGGGGAGAGTTCGGACCGCCCGTAGCCGCCGACGGCGACGAGGGCGGCGCCGGCCACCCCGGTCTCGCGGGCGGCGGCGGTGAAGAGGGAGGTCAGCCATGTGTCGGTGAGCCGGGCCAGGGCGGCACGGCGCGGCGGCCCGGGCTGCGACTCCTCCTCGAGGAGTCGATGACCCGGCCGGAGGCCTCGCTGGCGGCCAGCTTGGCGATGGCGGCCTTGGCGTGCAGGGTCTT
>NZ_JBFBGK010000192.1:0-6435 GCF_040684615.1 Streptomyces sp. NPDC089919 | reverse complement strand
GCCGCGGGGCGCGGGGGGCCCCCCCCCCCCCTTTGGGGTCGCGCGCCGACCCCCCCCCCCCCCCACTCCCGTACCGAAGGACCACTGATGACCCGCGTGATCGCCGGAGTGGCCGGCGGCCGCCGACTGGCCGTCCCGCCCGGCACCGGCACCCGCCCCACCTCCGACCGGGCGCGCGAGGGCCTGTTCTCCACCTGGGAGTCCCTGCACGGCACGGCCGGCGCGCGGGTGCTGGACCTGTACGGCGGCTCGGGCGCGGTGGGCCTGGAAGCCCTCTCCCGGGGCGCCTCGCACGCCCTGCTCGTCGAGGCCGACGCCAGGGCCGGCCAGACCATCCGGGAGAACATCCGCAGCCTGGGCCTGCCCGGCGCCGAGTTCCGGGCCGGCAAGGCCGAGCAGGTCGTGGCGGGGCCGGCGCCCGCCGAGCCGTACGACATCGTCTTCCTCGACCCGCCCTACGCCGTGACCGACGCCGATCTTGGCGAGATCCTGCTCACACTCCGGGCCCAGGGCTGGCTCACCGAGGATGCGATGGTCACCGTGGAACGCAGTACGCGAGGCGGGGCGTTCCCGTGGCCGGACGGCTTCGAGCCGCTGCGGTCGCGGCGCTACGGCGAGGGCACCCTCTGGTACGGCCGCGCCGCCTCGACCAGCGAAGACTCATGATGACCGGGCCAAAGAGCGAGGGAGTTCGCGTGCGCCGCGCCGTCTGTCCGGGGTCCTTCGACCCCGTCACCAACGGACATCTCGACATCATCGGACGTGCCTCCAAGCTGTACGACGTCGTACACGTGGCCGTGATGATCAACCAGTCCAAGAAGGGCCTCTTCACCATCGAGGAGCGGATCGAACTGATCCGCGAGGCCACCGCCGACTACGGCAACGTCGAGGTCGAGTCCTTCCACGGCCTGCTGGTCGACTTCTGCAAGCAGCGGGACATCCCGGCGATCGTCAAGGGCCTGCGCGCGGTCAGCGACTTCGACTACGAACTGCAGATGGCCCAGATGAACAACGGCCTCACCGGCGTCGAGACGCTGTTCGTGCCGACCAACCCGACGTACAGCTTCCTGTCCTCCTCCCTGGTCAAGGAGGTCGCCACCTGGGGCGGGGACGTCTCGCACCTGCTGCCGCCGACCGTGCACGCCGCCCTGGTGGAACGGCTCGGGCAGCGCTGAGCCGGGCCCGGGGCGGCCCCCGGGCCCGCCCCGGACGGTGCCGGCCGGGTCCGGGTGGCCGTACAGTCGTCCCGTCCGTCGCGGAACAGCCGAGAGAGTGCGAGCACAGGTGGACGTGCAGAAGAAGCTCGACGAGATCGTCGAGACCGTGGCCGGCGCCCGGTCCATGCCCATGTCGGCCTCGTGCGTGGTCAACCGCGCCGAGCTGCTCGCCCTGCTCGAAGAGGTGCGTCAGGCCCTGCCCGGCTCCCTCGAGCAGGCCCGGGAACTGATCGGCGGCCGGGACCAGCTGGTCCACCAGGCCCGCCAGGAGGCCGAGCGGATCATCGAGTCCGCCCACGTCCAGCGCGGCACCCTGATCTCGGACACCGAGGTCGCCCGGCGCTCCCAGGACGAGGCGGACCGGATCGTCGCCGACGCCCGCCGCGAGGCGGAGGAGATCCGCGCCGAGGCCGACGACTACGTCGACAGCAAGCTCGCCAACTTCGAGGTGGTCCTCACCAAGACCATCGGCTCGGTGGACCGCGGCCGCGAGAAGCTGCTGGGCCGCGGCCCGGGCGTCGACGAGTCGGGCTACCCGGACCTGGACGCGCCGGAGCGCAGCCAGGACCCCGAGACCCTGCGCCGGCAGGCCGACGAGTACGTGGACAACAAGCTCGGCGCCTTCGAGGCGGTGCTCGGCAAGACCCTGGAGGCGGTCGGCCGGGGCCGCCAGAAGCTGATCGGCCGGGTCGCCACCGACGACCTGGGCGAGCACATCGCCGCCCAGGACGCGGCCGAGGGCCGGCAGGCCACCAGCGACGCGGACTTCCTCGCGGGGCTGGCCGAGCCGGTGGCCCAGATCCCGGCACAGGCCGCCCCCGAGCAGGCCTACCCGCACCAGCCGGACCCGTACGCCGACGCGGGCGCCGCCGTGGACGCCACCGGCGGCTACCCGGCGTACCAGGGCCAGGACGGGTACTCGTACCAGCAGCAACAGCCGGACCCGTACCAGCAGTACCAGCAGCAGCCGGACCCCTACGGCTACCAGCCGGACCCGTACGCCTACCAGCAGCCCCAGGAGGCCGCGCAGGCGCACCAGGGGCACCAGGAGCACGGCCGGCCGGCCCCCGCGCTCGACGAGACCAGCCTCTTCGACACGAGCATGATCGACATGAACCAGTTCCGTCAGTACGAGCAGGGTCGCTGACCTGGGGCGACCGGCCGGTTTGGGATAGCCGCGGAGCGGCGGGTATCCTGGCTCTTCGGTCGCCCGTATGCGATGCGATCACTGCTGCCCTGAGAGGACCCCACGGGTCCGCGGGACGGCATCCCCCCAGCTAGTCCGAAAGCAGGAACGGCCCTGAGCACCCGCCTCGACCACCGCAACCCCCTCGTGTTCGACACGCGCGAGCTGGGCCGGCGTCCTGGTGCCCAGCAGAAGGTGTCCCGGACCGTTCCCGCTCCCGAGGACCTCGGCCTCGCCGGCGTCATCTCGGTGCCCCAGGGCGCCGACATGCAGCTCGGCCTGCGCCTCGAGTCGGTCATGGAAGGGGTCCTTGTCACAGGGATCTCCGTGGCTAAGGCCGTGGGGGAGTGCGTAAGGTGTCTGGAGCCGCTCGAGCTCACGCTCAACGCGCGCTTCCAGGAACTGTTCTCGTACCCTGACGCCGATGCCCGGGGCCGCCTCAAGGCGGAGCCGGACGACGACGCTGAGGACGACGAGGACAGGTACTTCATCGAGGACGACTTGTTCGACCTCGAGCCCGTGCTGCGGGACGCGGTGGTGCTCGCACTGCCGCCGCAGCCGGTGTGCCGGGAGAACTGTCTCGGACTGTGCCCCGAATGCGGGCTCAGCCTGAACGACGACCCCGACCACCACCATGAGGCCGTCGACATCCGTTGGGCGGCACTGCAGGGACTCGTCGCGACCGATCAGGACGGCGAGAAGGACAACATGAGCGGCGCCGCGGATGGCGTCGACGAGAAGCAGGAGAAGTAGCCGTGGCTGTTCCGAAGCGGAAGATGTCGCGCAGCAACACGCGCCACCGCCGGTCGCAGTGGAAGGCTGCGGTCGTCCCCCTGGTTTCGTGTGAGCGTTGCCAGGAGCCGAAGCAGCAGCACATCGCGTGCCCGAGCTGCGGCACCTACAACAAGCGCCAGGTCCTCGAGGTCTGAGCGGCTGGTGAGAGGCGCAATGTCTGAGCTTGCCAGCGGTAAGAAGCAGGCAGACAACAGCAACGCGGCCTCGTCCCACACGCTTCTGGAAGGGCGGCTCGGGTACCACCTCGAGTCCGCCCTTCTGGTGCGTGCGCTGACCCACCGTTCGTACGCGTACGAGAACGGCGGTCTGCCCACCAACGAGCGGCTGGAGTTCCTCGGGGACTCCGTGCTCGGCCTGGTGGTCACGGACACGCTGTACCGCACCCACCCCGACCTGCCCGAAGGCCAGCTGGCCAAGTTGCGGGCCGCGGTGGTCAACTCGCGTGCACTGGCGGAGGTCGGCCGTGGCCTCGAACTCGGCTCCTTCATCCGGCTCGGCCGGGGCGAAGAGGGCACGGGTGGCCGGGACAAGGCCTCGATCCTCGCCGACACCCTTGAAGCGGTGATCGGCGCCGTCTACCTCGACCAGGGCCTCGATGCGGCCTCGGAGCTGGTCCACCGGCTCTTCGACCCGCTGATCGAGAAGTCCTCGAACCTCGGTGCCGGACTGGACTGGAAGACCAGCCTCCAGGAACTCACCGCGGCCGAGGGCCTGGGCGTGCCGGAGTACCTCGTCTCTGAGACGGGTCCCGACCACGAGAAGACCTTCACTGCTGCCGCCCGCGTCGGTGGTGTCTCGTACGGCACCGGCACCGGCCGCAGCAAGAAGGAAGCGGAGCAGCAGGCCGCGGAATCCGCCTGGCGCGCGATTCGCGCGGCGGCGGACGAGCGGATCGCGGCGGAAGCCGCGGCGGCCGCGGCCGTTGCGGCTCCGGTCGTGCAGACCGATGGCGGGGCGCCGACGCCCGCTGCGGACTCGACTGCCGGCTGAAGCTTCCTTCTCCCGCACGAGACGGATCGCCCGGCCCCTTCCAGGGGCCGGGCGATCCGCGTTCGCGGCCGGCGGTAGGCTCGGTCCCGAGATCCGCGCCCGTCCGTCCGGAGGAAACCGTGCCCGAGCTGCCCGAGGTCGAAGTCGTCCGGCGGGGGCTGGAGCGCTGGGTCGCCGGGCGCCGGATCGAGTCCGTCGAGGTGCTGCACCCGCGCGCGGTGCGGCGGCACCCGGCCGGCGGGGCCGACTTCGCCGCCCGGCTGACGGGCGAGACCGTCGGGGCGCCGATGCGCCGCGGCAAGTACCTGTGGCTGCCGCTGGCGGGCCGCGACCTGTCGGTCCTGGGCCACCTGGGGATGAGCGGGCAGCTGCTCGTGCAGCCCTGCGACGCCCCCGACGAGAAGCACCTGCGGATCCGGCTGCGGTTCGCCGACGCGCAGGGCACCGAGCTGCGCTTCGTGGACCAGCGGACCTTCGGCGGGCTGTCGCTGCACGAGAACACCCCGGAGGGGCTGCCGGACGTCATCGCGCACATCGCGCGGGACCCGCTCGACCCGCTGTTCGACGAGGGCGCCTACCACCTGGCCCTGCGGGCCAAGCGCAGCACGGTCAAGCGGGCCCTGCTCGACCAGTCGCTGATCAGCGGGGTGGGCAACATCTACGCCGACGAGGCGCTGTGGCGCGCCCGGCTCCACTACGAGCGCCCCACGGCCGGGCTGACCCGGCCGCGCAGCGCCGAACTGCTCGGCCACGTCCGGGACGTGATGAACGCCGCGCTGGCCGTCGGCGGCACCAGCTTCGACAGCCTCTACGTGAACGTCAACGGCGAGTCCGGCTACTTCGACCGGTCGCTGGACGCCTACGGCCGGGAGGACGAGCCCTGCCGCCGCTGCGGCACCGCGATCCGGCGCCGGCCGTGGATGAACCGGTCGAGCTACTTCTGCCCGCGCTGCCAGCGGGCCCCGCGCGCGCTCTGAGCGCGCGGGCCGCCCGGCCCGGCCGGGGCCCGGCGGGTCAGACCCGCTCGGCGTCGTACTGCTCGCGGGCCGCGAGGACCTTGGGCATGTCCGCCTCCACGAGGTGGATCAGCGCCAGCAGCCGCTCGGCGACCTCCCGGCCCAGCGGGGTCAGCTCGTAGTCGACCCGGGGCGGGTTGGTGGGCTGGGCCTCGCGGTGCACGATGCCGTCCCGCTCGAGGGCGTGCAGCGTCTGGGACAGCATCTTCTCGCTCACGCCGTCGACCCGGCGGCGCAGCTCGTTGAACCGCCGGGCGCCGTCGTACAGGGCGGTGACGGTCAGCGTCCCCCAGCGTCCGGTGACGTGCCCGAGGGTTTCCCGGGACGGGCACGCGCGGGCGAAGACGTCGAACGCCAGGTCGTCGGTGTGGGTCTGCACGCTCTCCATGCAGTCAGGGTACTCCGGCATGCCCTCTTCGGGTAAGCGCTGATGGATTGACCGCGCTGTCACATAGTGGGCGCTACCGACTGGGTTGCGCTTTCAAAAAGTAAGTGCTTTCCTTGGTGCAGCGCACACCACTGGAGGAATCGCCGTGAGCAGCAACCACACCCCCGTCGTCTCGATCGCCTACCACTCGGGCTACGGGCACACCGCCCTGGTCGCCGAAGCAGTCAAGGCCGGCGCGGCCGACGCCGGGGCCACCGTGCACCTGATCAAGGTCGACGAGATCGACGACGCCCAGTGGGCGCTCCTGGACGCCTCGGACGCGATCGTCTTCGGCTCCCCGACCTACATGGGCACCGCGTCCGGCGCCTTCCACGTCTTCGCCGAGGCCACCTCGAAGCGCTGGTTCACCGACCAGTGGCAGGACAAGCTGGCGGCCGGCTTCACCAACTCCGGCTCCAAGAGCGGCGACAAGCTGCACACCCTCCAGTACTTCCAGACGCTGGCCGCCCAGCACGGCATGCACTGGGTCAACCTGGGCCTGAAGCCGGGCTGGAACTCCACCACCGGCTCCGAGAACGACCTCAACCGCCTCGGCTTCTTCTCCGGCGCGGGTGCCCAGACCAACTCCGACGAGGGCCCCGAGGGCGTCCACAAGGCCGACCTCGCGACCGCCGAGCACCTGGGCCGCCGGGTCACCGAGGCCGCCCGGGTCTTCGTCGCCGGCCGGCTGGCCGTCGCCGCCTGAGGCACACCCGCAGTACTTTTGAGCTCTTCACGTCAAGGAGGACGAATGACGGGGCTCTTCACCCCTCACGAGCAAGCCGCCGGGCTCGCCGCAGCAGT
>NZ_JBFBGK010000191.1:0-6527 GCF_040684615.1 Streptomyces sp. NPDC089919 | reverse complement strand
GCCGCTTGACGGGGGTGGCAGGCTGGACCGGAGGCAGGCCCGGGCCTGGGATGGCCCGGAGGGCCACGGCGGAGCCGCGAAGTCCCAGGGGTGGGCCTGCCGCAGGGCCTGCGGGCCGCCCCCGTCAAGCGGCGCGGGGACCCGCACATCCCGACCGCCCGCCGTACGTTTGCCGCTGCGCGGAGCCAGGCCCCACCCCGCCCCTTCCCGAAACCGGTGGGCCCTGCCCCCGGATCCCCCGCGCCTCAAACGCCGGCGAGGCTGGGAGAGCGAGGGCGGGAGGAGCGAAGGCGGGGCCCCGCGCCGCACCCCGCGCCTCAAACGCCGGCGAGGCTGGCAAGGGGACAGCGGGACTCCGCCCCGAACCCCGCGCCTCAAACGCCGGCGGGGCTGGAAGGACGAGGGCGGGAGGAGGCGAGGCCGGCAAGGGGGCAGCGGGACTCCGCCCCGGACCCCGCGCCTCAGACGCCGGCGGGGCTGGGAGGGCGAGGGCGGGAGGAGCGAAGGCGGGGCTCCGCGCCGCACCCCGCATCGCCGCGGCCGGGTTCGCCGGCGGTGGGGTGTCCCCCTTCGGGCTGTCGGGGGCTCCTCCGTACGGACGTACGGGGGGTCCTCGGGCGCGGGGATGGCGGAAGCTGTCAGGTGTGAGCAGCCGCCGGGCCGTCGGGCCGTCCGTCCCAGCGCGCCCGGCGCATGTCGATGCGGGGTACGTGGCCTTCGGCGGAGCGCGGCGCCGGGCGCAGCGGGGTGCCCTCGGCGCGGTAGTGCTCCAGGGCGCGCAGTTCGTGGCCCGGCAGCAGCGTGCCGTCCGCGCGCACCACGCGCCACCAGGGCACCGTACTGCCGTAGAGGGCGAGCACCCGGCCCACCTGGCGGGGGCCGCCGACCCCCGGGCCGTCGCCCTCGCCGGCCAGCCATTCGGCGATGTCGCCGTAGGTCATCACCCGGCCGGGCGGAATCCGCTCGGCGAGGTCGAGGACCCGCTCGGCGTCGTCGGGCAGGTCGTGGGAGAGCTCGGCCGCTGTCATTCGACCCATGGTGCCGCAGGCCCGGGTGCGCCCCGGCGCACCCTGCTGCCCGCCCGCGCGGCCGGTCCGTGCCACCATCTTCCGGGCGGTGACTGGTGATACGAGAACAGGAAGGGGCGCCGCAGGGCGCCCCGGAAGATCATCCGAAGGATTCGAAGGAGCAGGGCGTGAGCGCGCAGAGCCCCGGAGAGGGGTTCGTCGACCCGGTCGAGGGCGACGAACCACTGCTGGCCGCACGCGTGCACCGTCCCTCCGACCTGGTGCGACTGCTCGTCGGCATCCTCGGCATCGCGGTCGTGCTGGCGATCGCGGCCTTCGCGCACGGCACGACCGTGGGCCTGGCCTCCGACATCCGGCACGGCACGGGGCAGGCACCCGACGTGCTGATCAAGATCGCGGGGCTGGTGTCCAGCATCGCGGTGCTGCTGGTCCCGGTCGCCTTCGCGATCGAGCGGCTGATCAAGCGCGACGGGCTGCGGATCGCCGACGGCGTGCTGGCCGCGGTGCTGGCGCACGGGGTGACGCTCGCCACCGACCTGTGGGTCGCCCGGGCCGCCTCGGACACGATCAAGGACGCCCTCACCATGCCCCAGGGCGCGGGCGAGGCCTTCACCGATCCGGTGCACGGCTACCTCGCGCCGGTGATCGCGTACATGACGGCGGTCGGGATGACCCGGCGGCCGCGCTGGCGGGTGGCGCTGTGGCTGGTGCTGCTGCTGGACGCGCTGGCGATGCTGGTGGGCGGCTACACCACGCCCTTCTCGATCATCCTGACCGTGCTGATCGGCTGGACGGTGGCCTACGGGACGCTGTACGCCGTCGGCTCGCCCAATGTCCGCCCCACCGGCCAGAACCTCCTGGCGGGGCTGCGCCGGGTCGGCTTCCAGCCGGTCCGGGCGATGCGCGCCGAGGAGGACGCGGAGCTCCCCGAGCACAGCGACCGGGGCCGCCGGTACCTGGTGACGCTGGAGGAGGGCCCGCCGCTGGACGTCACGGTCGTGGACCGCGAGCAGCAGGCGCACGGCTTCTTCTACCGGGTGTGGCGCCGGCTGACGCTGCGCGGGATCACCACCCGGCGCAGTCTCCAGTCCCTGCGCCAGGCGCTGGAGCAGGAGGCGCTGCTGGCGTACGCGGCGATCGCGGCGGGGGCGAACGCGCCCAAGCTGATCGCCACCTCGGAGCTGGGGCCGGACGCGGTGATGCTCGTCTACGAGCACATCGGGGGCCGCTCGCTGGACGCGCTGCCGGACGAGGAGATCTCGGACGAGCTGGTGCGCAGCGCCTGGCGGCAGGTCCGGGCGCTCCAGTCGCGGCGGATCGCGCACCGGCGGCTGGCCGGGGACGCCCTGCTGGTGGATCGTTCCGGCAACGTGGTCCTGACGGACCTGAGCGGCGGTGAGATCGCGGCCGGCGACCTGGTGCTGCGGATGGACATCGCGCAGCTGCTGACCACGCTGGGCCTGCGGGTCGGGGCGGAGCGCTCGGTGGCCGCGGCGGTGGAGGTGCTGGGCCCGGACGCGGTGGCGGACTGCCTGCCGCTGCTCCAGCCGATCGCGCTCAGCCGCTCGACCCGGGCGACGCTGCGGCGGCTGGGCCGGGAGCGGGCGGAGCGCGAGCGCGAGGCGGTGCTGGCGGCTTCGAAGGCGGCGAAGGAGGCCCGGGAGCGGGCCGCCCACCCGCCGGTGGCCGAGGAGGCCCCCGAGGCGGCCGCGGCCGAGCCGGCCACGGCGGAGACGAGTGCGGCCGCGGCCGCCGGTCCCAAGGTCGTCGCCAAGTCCGTCAAGCGGGAGAAGGCCGAGCGCAAGGCGGAGAAGCGGGCACTGGACGAGGCGCTGGAGGAGGCCCGCGAGGAGGACCTGCTCAGCCAGATCCGCCGGCAGGTGCTGCTGATCCGCCCGCAGGCGCCGGTGGAGCCGGCCCGGCTGGAGCGGATCCGGCCGCGGACCCTGGTGAGCTTCATCGCCGGGGCGTTCGCCGCGTACTTCCTGCTCTCGCAGCTGACCCACATCGACTTCGCGAAGGTCATCGACGACGCGCAGTGGGGCTGGGTGGCGGTGGCGCTGGCCTTCTCGGTGCTCAGCTACTTCGCCGCGGCGATGAGCCTGCTGGGCTTCGTGCCCGAGCGGGTGCCGTTCCTGAAGACCGTGCTGGCGCAGGTGGCCGGTTCGTTCGTGAAGCTGGTGGCGCCGGCCGCGGTCGGCGGCGTGGCGCTGAACACCCGCTTCCTCCAGCGGTCGGGGGTGCGGCCGGGGCTCGCGGTGGCCAGTGTGGGCGCCTCGCAGCTCTTCGGACTGGGCAGCCACATCCTGCTGCTGCTGTCCTTCGGCTATCTGACCGGGACCGAGAAGACCCCGGAGATGACCCCGTCCCGGACGGTGATCGCGGGTCTGCTGACGGTCGCGGTGCTGGTGCTGGTGGTGACGGCGGTGCCGTTCCTGCGGAAGTTCGTGGTGACCCGGGTGCGGGCGCTGTTCGCGGGCGTGGTGCCGCGCATGCTGGACGTGCTCCAGCGGCCGCAGAAGCTGCTCACCGGCATCGGCGGCATGCTGCTGCTGACGGCGTCGTTCGTGATGTGCCTGGATGCCTCGCTGCGGGCCTTCGGCGGCGGCGCGACGGTCAGCTACGCGAGCATCGCGGTGGTCTTCCTGGCGGGCAACGCGCTCGGTTCGGCGGCGCCGACACCGGGCGGTGTGGGTGCGGTGGAGACCACCCTGACCTTCGGTCTGATCGCGGTCGGGGTGGACAAGGAGATCGCCCTGTCGGCGGTCCTGCTCTTCCGGCTGATGACCTTCTGGCTGCCGGTGCTGCCGGGCTGGCTGTCCTTCAACCACCTGACCCGCAAGGGCGCCCTCTGAGGAGGGGTCCGGACGGTCAGAAGACCAGTAGGAGGGCCGTGAGCAGCGCGGCCGAGGCCACCACCTCGACCGCGCCGACCACGGCCACCTTCGGCCGCCGCCGGGGCATCAGGACGGCCCGTACGAGGTAGAGCCCGAAGGGCACCGCGAGCCAGGGGCTGAGCCAGGCCGCCACGGCGAGCGCGGCGGCGTGGTAGCCGACCGAGGCGCGGTGGTAGGCGCGGGACCTGCGCTCGCGGATCATCGTCTTGACGTACGGGACGGTCCCGCCGAAGTAGAGCAGGCAGGCCAGGGCCGGCCGCCAGCCGTCCGCCGGGTCGCCGCCGCCGAGCCGGAGGGCGACCAGCAGCATCCCGCAGGCCGGCACCACGGCGGCGAGGCCGTTGAGCAGGGCCCGCTCGCGGTTGCGGGCGGCGTGCCAGGTGGTGACCGCCAGGAACGGCGCGGCGGCCGCGGCGGCGGCGAGCAGCCAGGGGAACCGCCAGGCGAGCGGCAGGGCCAGGAGCGCGAAGGCCGCGCCGAAGGCCTGGGCGGGCCGGACGTGCCGGCCGGCCGCGCGCGGGTTGCGTGAGTTGCGGCGCAGCCGCAGCCACTGCTGGGCGTGGAAGGCGGCGACGTACCCGAGCAGCCAGGCCCCGAAGAGCGCGAGCTGCCACCACGTGGGCCGGGGCGCCAGGAACGTCCCGGCGAGGAAGGGCACCGCGAGCATCGCCCAGGCCCCGTGCTGGTCCGGCAGCCACCGCTGCTTTCCGCTCACCCTGGCTTCCCTTTCCCGCGCAATTCGCTTTCCGACGTCCCGTCGGCATTTCCGCGCGACACCGCCGGGCCCCGCAAATAGGCATTCCACCGCGCAATTTCGCGCGCGCGGCCGCCACCCGTCATCACACCAGCATCGCACCCATGGCCCCGGGAAATTCCGGCAGTTGGTCACCCCGCGACGGGACCTTTGTCACGGGGTGGCCGGAATTCACCGGCGTACCGTCGACGGGGGACGTATTTGGAGGGTCGCGTTGCAGGACAACCAGAGGCAGCAGAATGCCGCCGACGCACTGATCAAGGCGGGCAGTTTCTTCTCCCGCGCCGAGGTCTCCGAGGATCTGCGGACGATCCACCGCACCGGCGGGCGCGACGCGGAGGTCTTCTACCGGGACCGGTGGAGCCACGACAAGGTCGTGTACTCCACGCACGGCGTGAACTGCACCGGTTCGTGCCGGTGGAAGGTCTACGTCAAGGACGGGATCATCACCTGGGAGACCCAGGCCACCGACTACCCCTCGGTCGGCCCGGACCGCCCCGAGTACGAGCCCCGCGGCTGCCCGCGCGGCGCGTCCTTCTCCTGGTACTCCTACTCCCCGACCC
Organism: Streptomyces sp. NPDC089919; assembly: GCF_040684615.1. NCBI lineage: Bacteria > Bacillati > Actinomycetota > Actinomycetes > Kitasatosporales > Streptomycetaceae > Streptomyces > Streptomyces sp. NPDC089919. Next base: position 1,285 of record NZ_JBFBGK010000191.1, on the reverse strand, counting down.
GGGTGCGCTACCCGCACGTGCGCGGCGAGCTGCTGTCGATGTACCGGGAGGCGAAGGCCCGGCTCGGCGACCCGGTGCTGGCCTGGGCGGACATCCAGGGCGACCCCGAGCGGCGCCGCCGCTACCAACGGGCCCGCGGCAAGGGCGGCCTGGTCCGCGCCACCTGGGACGAGGCCGTCGAGATCATCGCGGCCGCACACGTCCACACCATCAAGGAGCACGGCCCGGACCGGGTCGCCGGCTTCTCCCCGATCCCGGCCATGTCGATGGCCTCGCACGCGGCCGGCGCCCGCTTCCACTCGCTGATCGGCGCGCCGATGCTCAGCTTCTACGACTGGTACGCGGACCTGCCGGTGGCCTCCCCGCAGGTCTTCGGCGACCAGACGGACGTACCGGAGTCCGGCGACTGGTGGGACGCGGCCTACCTGATGATGTGGGGCTCCAACGTCCCGGTCACGCGGACCCCGGACGCCCACTGGATGGCCGAGGCCCGCTACCGCGGCCAGAAGGTCGTCACCGTCTCCCCCGACTTCGCGGACAACACCAAGTTCGCGGACGAGTGGATGCACCCGCACCCCGGCACCGACGGCGCGCTGGCGATGGCCATGGGGCACGTCATCCTCAAGGAGTTCTTCGTCGACCGGCAGACGCCGTTCTTCACCGACTACGTACGGAAGTACACCGACCTGCCCTTCCTGGTCTCGCTGCGGGAGACGGAACAGGGCCTGGTGCCCGGCAAGTTCGTGACCGCCGCCGACCTCGGCCAGGAGACCGAGAACGCGCGGTGGAAGACCGTCCTGGTCGACGACGCGACGGGCGGGGCGGTGGTCCCGAACGGCACCCTCGGCCACCGCTGGGGTGCCAACGAGACCCCGGAGTGGAACCTGGACCTCGGGGCGACCGTGCCCCGGCTGACCCTGTTCGGCGAGGCCGGCGGGGAGAGCGCCGAGATCGTGCTGCCGCGCTTCGAGGACGACGCCGAGGGCACGCTGGTGCGCGGGGTGCCGGTGCGCCGCCTCGGCGGCAAGCTGGTCACCACCGTCTTCGACCTGCTGCTGGCCCAGTACGGCGTGGCCCGGCCGGGCCTGCCCGGGCAGTGGCCCAGCTCGTACGAGGACGCCGGGCAGCCCGGCACCCCCGGCTGGCAGGAGACCCTGACCTCGGTGCCCGCGGCCCAGGCGGCCCGGGTGGCCCGGGAGTTCGCCGAGACGGCCGAGAAGTCCCAGGGCCGCTGCATGATCCTGATGGGCGCCGGCACCAACCACTGGTTCCACTCCGAGACCAT
>NZ_JBFBGK010000190.1:0-6542 GCF_040684615.1 Streptomyces sp. NPDC089919 | reverse complement strand
GCGGGCGGCGAGACCTCGGCGATGTACGCGGGGCCGATGACGGAGGCCATGCCGATGCCGAAGCCGCCGATCACCCGCCACATGGCCAGGTCCCACAGCGCGAACGGCAGCGCCGAGCCGATCGCGCTGGCGGTGAAGAGGACCGCGGCGATCTGCATGCAGCGGATGCGGCCGATGCGGTCGGCGATCCGGCCCGCGGTGGCGGCGCCGACCGCGCAGCCGATCAGCGCGGCGGCGATCACCTGGGCCAGCGCCCCCGAACCGATGTCGAAGCGGTCCCGGATGGCCTCGACGGCGCCGTTGATCACGGAGCTGTCGTAGCCGAAGAGGAAGCCGCCCATGGCCGCGGCCGCGGTGATGAAGATGACGTGGCCGAGGTGGTCGGGCTGCGCGGACCCGGGGCCGGCGCCCGACGCTCGCTCTGTGCTGGTCAAGGTGTGCTCCGTGGGGGTGTCGTCCGTCCTCCTAGTTGCGCACAGGTCATGATCGTGCGCATCTGAAGACGGCGGGGGGCGTCCAGAGCCTATGTGTTCACTTTCTGAAGTCAAGAGCCGGGGTTGGCTGGCCACCGCCTACCCGCATGCGCTGATTTCATTCAAGACCTGAAGGCCCGAACCCGCTGCACACCCCGACCGGGCTCAGCGCAGCCGCTGGCTGATCACCTTGGAGACGCCGTCGCCCTGCATGGAGACGCCGTAGAGCGCGTCGGCGACCTCCATCGTCCGCTTCTGGTGCGTGATGACGATCAGCTGCGAGCTCTCCTGCAGCTCCTCCATGATCCGGATCAGCCGCTGGAGGTTGGTGTCGTCCAGCGCGGCCTCCACCTCGTCCATCACGTAGAACGGGCTGGGCCGGGCCTTGAAGATCGACACCAGCAGCGCCACCGCCGTCAGCGAGCGCTCGCCGCCGGAGAGCAGCGAGAGCCGCTTGACCTTCTTGCCGGGCGGCCGGGCCTCGACGTCGACCCCGGTGGTCAGCATGTTGTCGGGATCGGTCAGGACCAGCCGGCCCTCGCCGCCCGGGAACAGCCGGGAGAAGACGCCCTCGAACTCCCGGGCGGTGTCCCGGTAGGCCTCGGTGAAGACCTGTTCCACCCGCTCGTCGACCTCCTTCACCACCTGGAGCAGGTCGGCGCGGGTCTTGCGGAGGTCTTCCAGCTGCTCGCTCAGGAACTTGTGCCGTTCCTCCAGCGCGGCGAACTCCTCCAGGGCCAGCGGGTTGATCTTGCCGAGCTGCTGGTAGGCGCGCTCGGCGGCGCGCAGCCGCTTCTCCTGCTGGACCCGGACGAAGGGCCCGGGCCGGTTGCGCGGGTGCTCGGGGTCCTGCGGCAGCTCCTCGCCCTCGGCCGGCGGGGCGGGCGGCACCGGCTGGTCGGGGCCGTACTCGGCGACCAGCCCGGCCGGTTCCACTCCCAGCTCCTCCAGGGCCCTGGTCTCCACGGCCTCGATCCGCAGCCGCTGCTCGGCGCCCAGCACCTCGCCGCGGTGCACGGAGTCGGTGAGCTTGTCCAATTCGCCCTTCAGGTCCCGGCCGCGGCTGCGCTCCTGGCCCAACTGCTGCTCGCGCACCGCCTTGACCTGCTCGGCGGCGTCCCGGTCGAGGGCGCTGCGGGCCACCGAGACCTCGATGTGGCGCAGCAGCTGGCCGGCGCCGTCGGCCACGGCGGCGGCGACCTCGGCCTCGTGGCGGCGGCGGGCCCGGCGGCTCTCGGCCCGGGCCCGGGCCTCCCGCTCGGCGCGGGCCCCGCGGTCCAGGGCGTCGGCCCGGCCGGCCAGTCCCTTGACCCGCTCCTCGTGGGTGCGCAGTTGGAGCCGGGCCTCCATCTCGGTCTGGCGGGCGTTGGCCCCGTCGGCGGAGAGCCGGTCGCGGGGGCCGTGGTCCGGCTCCTCCTCGGCGGGCATCTCCTCGGCGGTGACCAGCCGTTCGGCCAGCTCCTCGGCCTCGGCCAGGGCGCGTTCGAGAGCGTCCTGGGCCTTGGCGGTGGCCGCCTCGCTGCGCTCGGCCTCACCGGCGGCGCCGCGGGCCTGGCCGGCCAGCCGGCCGAGCTGCTGCGCGACGCCCGAGCGTTCCTTCTCGGCGGCCCGGCGCCGCTCCCCCGACTCCTCGACCCGTGCGGCGCGTTCGGCCCGGGCCCGCTCGGCCCGGGTCTTCGCCTCCCCGGCCCGGGCGATCCGCTCGTCCAGCCGGACCAGCTCGGCCCCGGCCTCGTCGACGGCCGCCTGGACCTCCAGCACGCTGGGGGCTCCGGCGGAGCCGCCCTGGGCGAGGTGTGCCCCGAGCACGTCCCCGTCGGCGGTCACGGCCACCAGGGCGGCGTCCTCGCCGACCAGCTGCTCGGCCTCGGCGAGGGAGCCGACCACGACGTACCCCGCGACGATCCGGCGCACCGCCGCGACCAGCCCGGGGGGCCCGTCCACCACGTCGGCCACGGCCGGGGCCCGCACCGCCGCCTCCCCCACGGCGACCACCGCGGCCGGCCCGCCGGTGCCGTGCGGCTCGGCGGCGCCGCCGCCCGCGGCCGCCGGTCCGGGCGCGCCCTGGCCGCCCGCCCCGGCGGGGCCGGCTCCCGGGTCCGCGAAGACGGCGGGGTGCGGGACGGCGCCCTGGGCCGCGGCCGGCCCCTGCTGCCCCGGTACCCCCGCCGGGCCCGGGTCCGCGGCGGCCGTGGGCCGGTCCGGTGCCCGCGTACCGGTCGGACCCGCGGCCGCCGGGCCCGCCTGCCCCGGTACGCCCGGCCCGGCGGGGCCCGCGGAACCGGGAGCGGCCGGGGCCTGGGTACCCGCGATCAGCAGGGTGGCGCGGCCGCCGTCGGTCTCGCGCAGGTGCCGCAGGGCCGCCGCGGCCGTGGCCGGGTCGGTCACGGCGAGGGCGTCGGCGGCGGCGCCCAGGGCCGCGGCGACCGCGATCTCGTGGCCGGGACGGACCGTGAGCAGGGCGGCGGCCGGGCCGAGCAACCCGGCCAGCTCGGCCCGGGCCGCCAGCAGGGCCCCGGAGCCGTCCTTGCGCCGCAGCCCCAGGGCCAGGGCCTCCTGACGGGCCGCCACCGCCGCCCGGGACCGCTCCGCGCCGGCCAGCTCGTCCCGGGCCGCGGCCAGGGCGGACTCCGCGGCGGCCAGTTCCACCCGGGCCGCTTCGTGGGCGGCGCCCAGCGCCTCCTCCCCCGCGTCCAGCTCCCCGACCTCGGCCCGCAGCGCCTCGTACTCCTCCTGCGCGGCCACCGCCCGCTCGGCCGCCGCGTCCCGGGACTCGGTCAGCCGGTCGATCTCCGCCTGCGCCGCGGCCGCCCGGGACCGGGCCGCGCCCACCTGCCCGCTGAGCCGGGCCAGCCCCTCCCGCCGGTCGGCGATGGCCCGGGCCGCGTCCCGCAGCCGGCGCTCCTCCACGGCCAGCGCCCGCTCCAGCTCGGCCCGGTGCGCGACGGTGTCCTCCAGGGCCCGCTCGGCAGCCTCCAGGGCGGCGGTCAGCTCGGCCTCCTGCTCGCGGATCCGGGCCGCCTCGCGCTCCATGTCCTCGGGGTCGCGGCCGCGCCGTTCCTCCTCGGCCGGTGCGGTCGCGCTCCTGACCCGGGCCTCGGCCAGCGAGGCGGTGCCCCGCACCCGCTCGGCCAGCTGGGACAGCTCGTGCCAGGTCTGCCGGGCCCGGCCGAGCCGGGGGGCCAGCTCCCGGACGGCCTCTTCCAGTTCGGCCTCCCGGCGCACGGCCGCGGCGAGTTCGGCCTCGGCGGCCTCCTTACGTTCCTTGAGCGCCGCCTCGTCGGCCAGTTCGGCGGCCAGCGCCGCCCGCAGGGTGACCAGGTCGTCGGCGAGCAGCCGCAGCCGGGCGTCGCGCAGGTCCGCCTGGATGACGGCGGCCCGCCGGGCCACCGCCGCCTGCCGGCCGAGCGGCTTGAGCTGGCGGCGCAGTTCCTCCGTCAGGTCCTGGACGCGCGCCAGGTTCGCCTGCATCGAGTCCAGCTTCCGCAGCGCCTTCTCCTTGCGCTTGCGGTGCTTGAGGACGCCGGCCGCCTCCTCGATGAAGGCCCGCCGGCCCGTCGGGTCGGCGTGCAGGACCGAGTCGAGCTGGCCCTGGCCGACGATGACGTGCATCTCCCGGCCGATGCCGGAGTCGGAGAGCAGTTCCTGGATGTCGAGCAGCCGGCAGGTGTCGCCGTTGATCTGGTACTCGCTGCTGCCGCCGCGGAACATGATCCGCGTGATGGTGACCTCGGCGTACTCGATGGGCAGCGCACCGTCGGAGTTGTCGATGGTGAGGGACACCTCGGCCCGGCCCAGCGGCGGGCGGCCGGTGGTGCCGGCGAAGATGACGTCCTCCATCTTGCCGCCGCGCAGGGATTTGGCGCCCTGTTCACCCATGACCCAGGAAAGCGCGTCCACCACATTGGACTTGCCGGAGCCGTTGGGGCCCACCACGCAGGTGATCCCGGGCTCGAAGCGGAGGGTGGTGGCCGAAGCGAAGGATTTGAATCCGCGGAGGGTCAGGGCCTTGAGGTGCACACGGCCGGACTCTACCTTTCACTTGCGGTTTCACCCATGAAGGTGCAGGGCACATCAGACGTTAAAAGAATCCGGCTCCGGCCGTCCGGGGGAAAGAAAGAAGGGACGCCGAAGCGTCCCTTGCAGATACTGCGGGAGTAGTGACAGCGAACGAGCGGCTCGTAGCGATCAGGTGAGCGCAGGCTCCGCCTTGGGTACGTCGATGTCCATGTCCAGCAGCGACTCTTCGTGCTGAGCGGCGGCGGTCAACGTGTCGTTCTCGGCCTGAATCCGTACGAGCTCGGACTCGAGGTCCTGGACGCGCTGCTGAAGCCGTCGCATCTCGGCGAGGAGTCGCGGGTCGGAACCGCCGACGTAACCGAGAAGCGCCTTTGCCATGATGGATGGTCCTCCACACTGAGTGACCGACCGAAGCGGTGTGGGTCGTGAGGGATTCGCACCCGCGGTCTCGGACAGTACCTGTGTGTCACTGCGGTTCTTTCGACAGCACTGCCGAACAGCTAAGGTGCGCGGGGCTTCCAGCGTCTCACCAAAAAGTTTGACGGTCAACACGATCACGCCCCGTACCGACGGGGAACTGCGCCCGCCGGGCGGCCGGGGAGATCGTCCGCGCAGGTCCTCGGCACATCGGCGGCGCAGTCGCGACCGCCGGGGGGACCGGTGAGATCATCCTCACCCCGAGCCTTCCACGCCCCGCCGTGATCGGCAAGACGTCCGCCCCGGCCTTCTACCCCGCTTCAAGCGGAACACGCTCCGGTCAGCGGATCGCGAAGCCGTCGTAGCCGCCGCGCGGCTCTCCCCATATTTCCGTGACGCCGTCCACGCGCCCGGGCGTGTCGGAAGAGTGCAGCCATTCCAGGAGCCGGTGGCAATTCTCACGTTGACCTTCGGCCACCACCTGCACCCGGCCGTCGTCGAGATTGAGCGCGAATCCGCTGAGCCCGCCGATCGTCATGGCGTTCTCCCTGGTGAACCAGCGAAAGCCCACTCCCTGTACACGGCCGCGCACCCAGGCGGTCATCCGTACGTCTTCAGTCATGCGCGAACGCTATCCGTCGCTTCCCTTCATGGTCACATCGCCCCCGGGCCTCATGGCGTACAGTCGCGCAGCAATGCATCTCACCCATTTGGGTGAGTAAAGGTGATCTTTTCCGAGGAAGGCACTGCCGATGGGACGCCACCGAGCCCCAGCGCCCCGGCGCGACAAGCGGAACGCGCCCGTGCGCACCGGCCTGCTCGGGGTGACCGCGGCCGTCGCCCTCGGCGCCGCCGCCGTCACCTCCGGTCTGGTCCCGGTCGGCGACCACTTCGTCCTCGGCGGGCACGGCGACACCGAGACCAAGGTGAGCGCCCTGCCGTCGGCGACCCCCACGCCCTCGGAGCAGCCGCGGCACCCCGGCGGGCTCAAGAGCCTGACCGACGGCAGCGGCCCGGCGCCGGTGCGCAGCGCTCCCAAGAGCCCGGCGGTCCACACCCCGAAGGCCTCGCCGACCCCGTCGGCCACCCCGTCGCCCAAGGCCTCGCCCACTCCGAGCGCCGAGCCCTCGCGCACGCCGGCCCCCAAGGCCGTGCCGACGCCCTCGCGCACCCCGGCCAAGAGCCCCGCCGCCCGGGTGCCGGACTCCGCGGCCGGCGCCGAGGCCGCCGTGCTGGCGCTGGTGAACCAGGAGCGGGCCCGGGCGGGCTGCACCCCGGTGCGGCAGAACCCGCCGCTGGCCGCGCTGGCCGGCGCCTACAGCAAGGACATGGCCGTCCGCGGCTTCTTCGACCACACGGACCCGGACGGCGCGAACCCGTGGGACCGCGCCTCGAAAGCCGGCATCAACGGCCTGGGCGGCGAGAACATCGCCCGCGGCCAGGCCGACGCGCAGGCCGTGATGAGCGCCTGGATGAACAGCCCCGGCCACCGCGCCAACATCCTGAACTGCGACTTCCGCACCCTCGGTGTCGGTGCCTACTTCGGCGCCGGCGGCCCGTGGTGGACCCAGGACTTCGGCTTCTAGCCGTCCCGCAGTACGTGGACGCCCCCCGGTGGTCGCACCAGCCACC
>NZ_JBFBGK010000189.1:0-6592 GCF_040684615.1 Streptomyces sp. NPDC089919 | reverse complement strand
ACGACCCCGCCAACGACCCCGTCGACGAGCGCGTCGTCTCCCACATCTCCTCCATCGCCATCGAGGGCGGCACCGCCCACCCGGAGCTCAAGCTCCTCGACGCGAACTGAGCCCTGCCGTGCGGACGCTGCACGCCGCGCCGCTGGTGCTGCCCGTCGGGGCGGCGCCGGTGGCGGACGGGGCGCTGCTGGTGGAGGGCGACCGGATCGCGGCGATCGGGCCGCGGGCGGAGCTGACGGCCGCCCATCCGACCGCCCGAATACGGGAGTGGCCGGGGGTGCTGACCCCCGGACTGCGGCAGGACGCCGCCGCCTTCCTGCTGCGGCGGTGCTACTTCCCCGACCCCCGGGAGGCCGAGGCGCTGGGCACGGCCCCGCTGACGGCCGAGGCCACGGACGCGCTCGGGGCGGACCCGGCGCGGCGGGCCGCCGGGGTCCGGCGCGGGCTCCAGCAGTTCCTGCGGTACGGCACGACCGTCCTCGCCCTCTCGCCCGACCCCCTGCTGTCCCCTCCGGTGGCCAAGGTGGGCTTCGCGCTGACCGCGCCCGGCTCGGTGACCGGGTCCGACCCGGTGGCGTTGCTGGACCCGCTGGGCGGGGCGGCGTCGCTGGCTTCCGCGGTGGAGGCGCCCCTGGCGGTCGGTGACCGGGCCGACTTCGCCGCCTTCGCCGTCCCCGACGAGGAGTCCCTGCTCGCCCTGGGCGCCGGTACCTGCGTGGCCACGGTCCTCGCCGGCCGGCTGCTGTACCGGGGACGCTGACCCGCCGGGCGGGCCGGGGCGGAGCCCGCGCGAGGACGGGCCGGGCGGGCTGCCAGAATGGGGAAGGCAGTACCCGGAACCAGCGCAGAGTGAGGCACACGCCAGTGACAAGGGCATCCCTGGACAAGCAGCCGCACGAGGTCGCCACCATGTTCGACGGCGTCGCGGCGAACTACGACGTCACCAACGACGTCCTCTCGCTCGGCCAGTCGCGGCTGTGGCGCAAGGAGGTCGCCAAGGCGGTCGGCGCGCGCCCCGCGCACCTGGTCCTCGACCTCGCCGCCGGTACCGCCACCTCCTCGCTGCCCTTCGCGGCCACCGGCGCGTACGTCGTGCCCTGCGACTTCTCCCTCGGCATGCTCCGCGAGGGCAAGCGCCGCAACCCGCACCTGCCGCTGACCGCCGGCGACGCCACGAAGCTGCCGTTCAAGGACGACACCTTCGACACCGTCACGATCTCCTTCGGGCTGCGCAACGTCCAGGACACCGAGACCGCGCTGCGCGAGATGCACCGGGTCACCAAGCCCGGCGGCAAGGTCGTGATCTGCGAGTTCTCGCAGCCGACCTGGGCGCCCTTCCGGACCGTCTACACCGAGTACCTGATGCGCGCGCTGCCGCCGGTGGCCCGCGCGGTCTCCAGCAACCCCGACGCGTACGTCTACCTCGCCGAGTCCATCCGCGAGTGGCCGGACCAGCCCGCGCTGGCCGCGCTGCTGCAGAAGGCCGGCTGGGCGGACGTGGCCTGGCGCAACCTCACCGGGGGCGTGGTGGCCCTGCACCGCGGCTCCAAGCCCGCCGCCTAGCCGGCCCGCACCCGGACGCACCGACGTGGACTACCAGGCCGTACTGGAGCAGATCGCCGAGGAGGTCGCGCCGCTGGTCGGCAGCGGCGAGCCGGCCGGCTACATCCCGGCGCTCGCCGGGGTCGACCCGGGCGCCTTCGGCATGGCGGTCGCCGACCTCGACGGCCGGGTGTACGGGGTGGGGGACTGGCAGGTCCCCTTCTCCGCCCAGTCGATCACCAAGGTCTTCACCCTGGCCCTGGTCCTCGCCTCCGACGGGGACGGCCTGTGGGAGCACGTGGGCCGGGAGCCCTCCGGCAACCCCTTCAACTCCCTGGTGCAGCTGGAGTACGAGAACGGCATCCCGCGCAACCCCTTCATCAACGCGGGCGCGCTGGTCGTCACCGACCGGCTGCACACCACGACGGGCGACGCGAGCAGCGAACTCCTGGAGTTCCTGCGGCGCGAGAGCGGCAACCCGGACCTGGCCTTCGACCCGGAGGTGGCCGCCTCCGAGTCCGCGAACGGCGACCGGAACGCCGCGCTCGCGCACTTCATGGCCAGCTACGGCAACATCGCCAACCCGGTGCCCACCCTGCTGGACCACTACTTCTGGCAGTGCGCGATCGAGACCAGCTGCGCCGACCTGGCGCTGGCCGCGCGCTTCCTGGCCCGGCACGGCCTGCTGGCCGACGGCTCCCGGCTGCTGACCCGCAGCCAGGCCAAGCAGGTCAACGCGGTGATGCTGACCTGCGGGACGTACGACGCGGCGGGCGACTTCGCCTACCGGGTGGGGCTGCCCGGCAAGAGCGGGGTCGGCGGCGGCATCGTGGCGGTGGTGCCCGGGCGGTGCACGCTGTGCGTGTGGAGCCCGGGGCTGGACGAGCGCGGCAACTCCGTCGCGGGCGTGGCGGCGCTCGACCGCTTCACGACCCTGACGGGGCTGTCCGTCTTCTGAACCCCCGGCGGGGCTCCGGCGGTCCGGTGGCGGACCACCGGCGGTCCGCGGTCCGACCACCGCCCCTTTCCCGGCCGCGCCCTACCCGAGCACGAGCCGGTAGCGGTGGCCCTGGCGCTCGCCGCCGCCCAGCGGGAAGACCTCGGCCAGTTCCATGCCGAGCCGCTGGGTGACCGCGATCGAACGGCTGTTGGCCGCGTCCACCATCGCGACCACCTCCGGTACGCCCGCGGCACGCACCCGGTCGAGGGTTTCCCGCGCCGCCGCGGTGACGTACCCCTTGCCCCAGTACGGGCGCGCCAGCCGCCAGCCGATCTCTATCCGGCCGACCGGGCCCCACTCGCGCGGCCAGGGCTGCGCGCCGGTGAAACCGATGACCTCGTCGTTCTCGTCGAGCATCGTCCAGAAGCAGAAGCCCAGCTGGGCGTCGTGCATCCGCTGCCGGGCGGTCAGTTCCTCGTACACCGACAGCTCCGCCGGCCGGCCGCCCTGGAACTCCATGACCTCGCGGTCGGCGAAGACCCGGTGCCAGGCGTACGCGTCCTCCTCGGTCGGCACGCGCAGCTGGACGGCGGGGAGCAGCTTGGTCATCGGGCAGCCCTTCTCGGTGGCGATCACGGTCCGCTGCATAGACTGCCCATGTCCTGTGCCGACGGCACGCAGAAATTTCGAGTCTCCGGGAGTCCCCGTCGTGGCCGAGCCCCTCTCCGAGCACACCGCTGATGTGATCGTCGTCGGAGCCGGGCCCGCCGGCTCGACCACCGCGTACTACCTCGCCAAGGCCGGACTGGACGTCCTGCTGCTGGAGAAGACCGCCTTCCCGCGCGAGAAGGTCTGCGGCGACGGTCTGACGCCGCGGGCCACCAAGCAGCTGGTGGCGATGGGCATCGACATCTCCGAAGAGGCCGGCTGGCTGCGCAACAAGGGCCTGCGGATCATCGGCGGCGGGGTGCGCCTGGAGCTGGACTGGCCCGAGCTGGCGTCCTTCCCGGACTACGGACTGGTCCGCAAGCGCGACGACTTCGACGAGACGCTGGCCCGGCAGGCGCAGAAGGCCGGCGCCCGGCTGTACGAGCGGTGCAACGTGGGCGAGCCGGTCCGGGACCCGCGCACCGGCCACATCACGGGCGTGCACGCCAAGCTCGGCGAGGACAAGCGGGCGGTCACCTTCCACGCGCCGCTGGTGGTCGCGGCGGACGGCAACTCCAGCCGGCTGTCGCTGGCGATGGGGCTGCACCGGCGCGAGGACCGGCCGATGGGCGTGGCCGTGCGGACGTACTTCCACTCGCCGCGGCACGACGACGACTACCTGGAGTCCTGGCTGGAGCTGTGGGACCGGCGCGGGGCGCAGGACCGGCTGCTGCCCGGGTACGGCTGGATCTTCGGCATGGGCGACGGCACGTCCAACGTCGGCCTGGGCATCCTCAACTCCTCCTCGGCCTTCCGGGAGCTGGACTGGCGCGAGGTCCTGAAGGCCTGGTGCGCCTCGATGCCGGCGGACTGGGGCTACACCCCGGAGAACATGACCGGTCCGATCCGGGGCGCGGCGCTGCCGATGGCCTTCAACCGGCAGCCGCACTACACCAAGGGCCTGCTGCTCGTCGGTGACGCGGGCGGGCTGGTGAACCCCTTCAACGGCGAGGGCATCGCGTACGCCATGGAGTCGGGGCAGATCGCCGCGGACGTGATCGTCCAGGCGCACGCCCGGGCCACCCCGGCCCAGCGCGAACTGGCCCTGCACAACTACCCGAAGGTCCTCAAGGAGACCTACGGCGGCTACTACACGCTGGGCCGCGCCTTCGTGAAGCTGATCGGCAACCCGAAGATCATGAAGATCGCCGCCCAGCGGGGCCTGACCCACCCCATGCTGATGCGCTTCACCCTCAAGATGCTGGCCAACCTCACCGACCCCACCGGCGGCGACGCCGCCGACCGCATCATCAACGGCCTGAGCAAGGTCGCCCCGAAGGCCTGAGGTCCGGACGCCGTCCCCCCGTCAGGGCCCGCCGTCAGTGGCGGAGGGCTTCGGACGGGGGGATGCGGGCTGCCCGGACGGCGGGGTGGAGGCCGGCCAGGAGGCCGGTGGCCAGGCCTGCCAGGGGGGCGGCGGCGACCGCGGCGGTGGGGAGGACCGGGGTCCAGTCGCGGGCCAGGGCCGTGCCGACCACGGTCAGGACGCCCAGGGAGGTGCCGGCGGCTCCGCCGAGCGCGCCCAGGACGGCGGACTCGGTGAGGAACTGGGCGGCCACGTGCCGGCCCCGCGCGCCCAGGGCCCGGCGCAGCCCGATCTCGGCGCGCCGCTCCAGGACCGCCACCAGCGTGGTGTTGGCGATCCCCACCGCGCCGATCACCAGGCAGACCCCGGCGAGCACCAGGATGAGCGAGGACAGGTCCGAGGAGACGCCGGTCCGCAGCTCCCGGGGGTCGGGCGGCGGGACGGCCTTCAGGTACTCGGGGTGGTCCGGCCGCAGCGCCCGGGGCGCCAGGGCGGCGACCTGCCGGGCCGCGCCGAGCCGGGTGGAGACCAGCAGCCGGGCGTCGCCGGGCGCGGCCGGCCCCCACACCTCCTCGGCGGTGGCCCGCGGCACCAGCACCGACAGCAGCATGTCCGGCTGCCGGCGTACGTCGGCCAGGACGCCGGCCACGGTGAAGGCCTCGCCGCCGATCCACACCGCGGGCCGGGTGCCGAGGGTGGTGATCCCGAGCCGGTCGGCGGCGCCGGCGCCCAGCACCACGACCCGCTGCCGGGTGCGTTCGGCGAACTCGTCGTAGAGCCGCCCCTCGCGCAGCCGCGGTACGGCGGCCCGTACCGCGCCCGGGGAGGCGGCGAGCACCGCGGTGTCCGGGCCCAGGGCCCGGGAGTCCGGGGTGGTGGCCACCGCGCCGGCCGGCAGCCGCACCGTCCACCAGAGCCCGGCGTCCCGGATCCCGGCGAGCACCCCGATGCGGCGCTCGACGTCGGCGGGCAGGCCGGGCCCGGCGTACTCGTCCTGGCGGACGGCCACGTCCTCGACGGTCACCTCGGTCGCCGTCAGGGCGGTGAAGCGGCCGTCGATCCGGGCGGAGAGGGTGGCGGTCAGCCCCAGCACGGCGACGAAGCTGCCGACGCCGAGGAGGGTGCCCAGGGCGGTGAGCGCGGCCCGGCCGGGCCGGCGCAGGATCCCGGCGATCGCCTCGCCGAGGGCGTCGCGGACGGCGAGCCGGGTGTTCTCGACCGGTGGGCGGGCCCGGGTCACCGGCCGAGCCTCCCGTCGCGGATGGTGACCGTGCGGTCGGCGCGGGCCGCCACGGCGGGGTCGTGGGTGATGACGAGCACCGTCATGCCGGCCCGGTGCAGTTCCTCGAGGAGCGCGAGGACGGTGCCGGCACTGACCGAGTCCAGGTTGCCGGTCGGCTCGTCGCACAGCAGCAGGCTCGGGCGGCCGACCAGCGCGCGGGCGATCGCCACCCGCTGCTGCTCGCCGCCGGACAGCCGACTGGGCGTCGCCCCGGCGCGCTGCGCCAGGCCCACCTGCCGCAGGGCCTCGTCGGCCCGGTCCAGGCGTTCGGCGCGGGGGACGCGGGTGTAGAGCAGGGCGAGGGCGACGTTCTCGCGGGCGGTGAGGTGGCCGACCAGGTGGAAGGCCTGGAAGACGAAGCCGATGCGGCGGCCGCGGAGGGCGGTGCGGGTGGTGTCGGGGAGGGGGCCGGTGTCGATGCCGTCGAGGACGTAGTGGCCTTCGGTGGGGGTGTCGAGGAGGCCGGCGATGTTCAGGAAGGTGGACTTGCCGGAGCCGGAGGGGCCGACGACGGCCACGAATTCGCCCCGGCGGACGGTGAGGTGGCAGTCCCGTAGCGCGGCCACGGGTGGCGGGCCGTCGTACGTCCGGCCGACGCCGTGCATCGCCATGACGGGCGGTGCCGGTGCCGGTGTCTCGGTCGCTGTTGTGGGTGCGGGTGCGGGTGCGGGTGCGGGTGCGGGTGCCGCTGCGCGGAGCTGGTCCCCTCCCCGCCCCTTCCCGAAACCGGTGGGCTTCGCCCCCGGACCCCCGTACCGCCGCTGCGCGACGGTCGCCTCAATCGCCGGCGGGGCTGGAAAATCCAGCCCCGCCG
>NZ_JBFBGK010000188.1:0-6815 GCF_040684615.1 Streptomyces sp. NPDC089919 | reverse complement strand
ATTGTTGGTCATGGGCGTTCGAGCGTGAACCGGACGGATCCGGCATTCGGGCAACGGAGTTCGACCTTCGGACAACAGAAGGTCAAATCCTTGACCCGCAGGGCGGCTAGGCGCTCCGCGGGACCAAGGTGTTCGAGCTGCGGCGGCCCGCCACGTAGTCCGCGACGTTGGCGACCGTGGTGTCGATGATCTGGCCGACCGCGTCATGCGTGTAGTACGCCTGGTGGGAGGTGACCACCACGTTCGGGAAGGTGATCAGCCGCGCCAGCGTGTCGTCCGGGACCGCCTCCAGGGACTTGTCCAGGAAGAAGACGCCGGCCTCGGCCTCGTAGACGTCCAGGCCGACGCCGGCGAACCGGCCCGCCCGCAGCTCGTCGACCAGCGCGTCCGTGTCGACCAGCCCGCCCCGGCTGGAGTTCACCAGGATCGCGTCGTCCCTCATCACCCGCAGCGCCGCCGCGTCGATCAGGTGGTGGGTGCTGTCCAGCAGCGGCACGTGCAGGCTGACCACGTCCGCGGCGGCGAGCAGCGTCTCCTTGTCGACGTACTTCATGCCCAGCTCGACGCAGGCCGGGTTCTCCGCCACGTCCCAGCCCAGCAGCCGCATCCCGAAGCCCGCCGCGATCCGGCTGAAGGCCTCGCCGATCTTGCCGGTGCCGAGCACGCCGACGGTCCGGCCCCGCAGGTCCCGGCCCATCAGGCCGTTGAGCCGGAAGTCGAAGTCGCGGGTGCGGTTGGCGGCCCGGACGATCCGGCGGTTCACCGCCATCGCGAGGGTCCAGGCGAACTCGGCGACCGAGTACGGCGAGTAGTACGAGACCCGGCTGACGGTCATGCCCAGCGAGGTCGCCACGTCCAGGTCGATGTTGTTGAAGCCGGTGGACCGCTGGGCGATCATCCGGGTCCCGCCGGCCGCCAGGGTGCGCAGCACCCGGCCGTTCAGGTCGGCGTTGACGCTGGAGCTGACGACCTCGTACCCGGCGGCGATCGGCGCGGTGTCCTCGCCGAGGAACACGTCCAGGCAGCGGACCTCGTGTTGCCCGGCGAAGGCCGCCTCCAGGAGCGGCTTCTCGTCGGCCGTCACGCCGAAGGCCAGGATTTCCACGTGCTGCTCCCCTGGGTGCGCCGGGCGGTGGGCCGCTGGTGCCGGTACGAGGTGCCGGAACACCGGGGACCGCCCGGAATGTCACGAACGGTCCCGAATATACGACCCGCCGTCCGGCTCCGCCCACCGGACGCGGCGGTCAGCCGAAGAACACCCCGACCTCCTTGTACAGGGCCGGGTCGACGGTCTTCAGCTTGGCGGTGGCCTCGGCGATCGGCACCCGCACCACGTCCGTGCCGCGCAGCGCGACCATCTTGCCGAAGTCGCGGTCGCGCACCGCGTCGATGGCGTGCAGGCCGAAGCGGGTCGCCAGCCAGCGGTCGTAGGCGCTGGGCGTGCCGCCGCGCTGGACGTGGCCGAGGACGGTGGTGCGGGCCTCCTTGCCGGTCCGCTCCTCGATCTGCTTGGCCAGCCACTCGCCGACGCCGGAGAGCCGGACGTGCCCGAAGGAGTCGCGGGAGACCGCGTCCTTGAGGACCAGGTCCCCGTCCTTGGGCATCGCACCCTCGGCGACCACCACGATCGGCGCGTAGCTGGCCTTGAAGCGGGAGGTCACCCAGGCGCAGACCTGGTCCAGGTCGAAGCGCTGCTCGGGGATGAGGATGACGTTGGCGCCGCCCGCCAGGCCCGAGTGCAGGGCGATCCAGCCGGCGTGCCGGCCCATGACCTCGACGACCAGGACCCGCATGTGGGACTCGGCGGTGGTGTGCAGGCGGTCGATGGCCTCGGTGGCGATGCCGACGGCGGTGTCGAAGCCGAAGGTGTAGTCGGTGGCCGACAGGTCGTTGTCGATGGTCTTGGGGACGCCCACGCAGGGGATCCCGTACTCCTCGTACAGCTTGGCGGCGACGCCCAGGGTGTCCTCACCGCCGATCGCGACCAGCGCCTCGACCTCGTACTTGGCGAGGTTGTCCTTGATCCGGCGGACCCCGTCCGCGGTCTTGAGGGGGTTGGTGCGGGAGGAGCCGAGGATGGTGCCGCCGCGCGGCAGGATGCCGCGGACCGCCGGGATGTCCAGCGGCACGGTGTCGCCGTCGAGCGGGCCCCGCCAGCCGTCGCGGAAGCCGACGAAGCCGTAGTCGTACTCCTGGACGCCCTTGCGGACCACGCCCCGGATGACCGCGTTCAGACCGGGGCAGTCCCCGCCCCCGGTGAGCACTCCGACCTTCATGGAATCTCCCTTTCGCCAGAAGGGCCCACGGGGGCCCGCATGGCGGCCACGCTAATGGTGACGCAGGTCACCCCGAGGGTGTCCGAACGATCAATTCCGGTGACATTACGGGTACTTGCGTAGACGCTTTCACCCGTACGGGGAACTACCCCTCGTCAAGCCCGCGCTCGATCGCGTACCGCACCAGCTCCACGCGGTTGTGCAGCTGGAGCTTGCCCAGGGTGTTCTGGACGTGGTTCTGGACGGTCCGGTGGGAGATCACCAGCCGCTCCGCGATCTGCTTGTACGACAGTCCCTTGGCGACCAGCCGCAGCACCTCGGTCTCCCGGTCGGTGAGCCGGGGCGCGCCGGGCTCGTCCGGGGAGGCCGGGGCGGGGTCGGCGGCCAGCCGCCGGTACTCGCCCAGCACCAGCCCGGCCAGCCCCGGGGTGAAGACCGGGTCCCCGGCGGCGGTCCGCCGGACCGCGTCGATCAGCTCGTCCGCGCCGGCCGACTTCAGCAGGTAGCCGGTGGCGCCGGACTTCACCGCCTCGAGCACGTCCGCGTGCTCCCCGCTGGCGGAGAGCACCAGCACCCGCGGGGCCGGGTCGGTGCCGACCAGCTCCTTGCAGACCTGCGCCCCGGGCATACCGGGCAGGTTGAGGTCGAGGACCAGCACGTCCGGGGTCACCGCCCGGGCCCGGCGGACCGCCTGCGGGCCGTCGCCCGCGGTGGCCACCACCTCGCAGCCGGCCGCCGCCAGGTCCCGGGCCACCGCGTCCCGCCACATCGGGTGGTCGTCCACGACCATCACCCGGATCGCCGGCTCCCCGGCCCCCGCCGTGCCGTCCGCCTGCTCCCTGGCCTGCTCCATCGCCCCGCCCCTCGTGCTCGTCGTAGATCTTCGTCGGTCCCGTCCGGGCGCCGCGGCCCGCCGGTCCTCCTGCGTGTCCCCGCTCCGTCAGCGCCCGCGCGGCACCCGCAGCTCCACCTCGGTGCCCTGGCCGGGTACGGAGACCAGGTCGGCCGTGCCGCCGAGGTCGCGCAGCCGGCCGCGGATGGACTGGGCCACGCCGAGCCGGCCCTCGCCCTCCGCCTCGGCGAGCCGGCCGGCGGGGATGCCCGGCCCGTCGTCCCGGACCGTGACGATCACCGCCGCCGGCTCGTCCTCCACCAGGATCCAGGCGTGGGCCCGCTCCCCCGCGTGCCGGGCGACGTTGTCGAGGGCCGCCAGGGTGGCCGCGGCCAGCTCGCGGGCGGCCGGGGCCGGCAGCAGCACCGGCGCGCCCGGCTCGGCCAGGCTGACCCGGCTGCCGGCGTGCGGGGCGAGCAGCGCCCGCAGGTCCAGCTCGGCGCTCTCGTCCTGCTCCGGCTCCGCCTCCTCGACCGCGCTGACCAGGGCGCCGCGGGCGGCGTCCCGGGAGATCCGGGAGGTCGGCACCAGGCCGGTGGAGACCAGGGTGCGCAGCGCGATCTCCTGCTCGCCGGCCATCCGGCCCAGCTCGGCGGCCTCGCCGCCCAGGGCGGTGCCGCGCCGCTGGACCATCGCCAGGACCTGGAGGACGCCGTCGTGGATGTCCCGGGCCAGCCGCTCCCGCTCGCGGGTGGCGGCCTCGATCTCCAGGGCGCGGGCCAGCGTCTCCTCACTGGCCCGCGCGACCTGGACGACGTACCCGATGGCCACCGAGGCGACCCAGACCAGCAGGACGTTGTGCACGGTGTCCTGGGTGGGCGCGCCCCGCTCGACCACGTTGGCCACGGCCACGAAGCTCGAGGCGAAGCAGGCCCACCGCCAGCCGCCCTTGAGGGCGAAGGCGAGCACCGAGCCGGCGGTCCAGATGGACGGCAGGGTGGAGCCCCCGGCCGCGATCCGGTCGTGGGCGTCGGCCAGCGGGGTGAGCAGGATGCCGGCCAGCGCCAGCGCCAGGTCGGCGCCGAGGAAGCGGCGGGTGCAGGCCGCCGCCCCGGCGACCTTCGGCAGGGTGGCCAGGGTCCAGCCGGTCAGCACCGCGAGATAGCCCACGGCCAGCCAGGGCCGGACGAAGTGGTGGTACGAGGAGGCGAAGAGCAGCACCGCGTACACCGCGGTCAGCGGCCGGTACGCGGCCAGCGCCCGCCACAGCGGCTGCTCGACCGACATCCGCACGACGCGTTCCCGCTTGGCCATACCCACCCCCGTCGGAGCCGCCACCGCCCGGTGCGGGGCGGGTCCGGCTACTGCGCCCCGGCGTCCTTGGGCGCGTCCTTCGCGGCCTCCTTGGCCGCCTTCTCGGCATCGGCGATCTGCCGCTTGGCGGCCGTCGCGTAGATGTCGACGTACTCCTGGCCGGAGAGCTTCATGATCTCGTACATGACCTCGTCGGTCACCGAACGCAGGATGAAGCGGTCGCTGTCCATGCCGTGGTAGCGGCTGAAGTCCAGCGGCTTCCCGATCCGGATGCCCGGCCGGATCATCTTCGGCAGGACCTTGCCGGGCGGCTGCACCTTCTCGGTGTCGATCATCGCCACCGGGATGACCGGGGCGCCGGTGGCCAGCGCGACCCGCGCCAGGCCGCCGGGCTTGCCGCGGTAGAGGCGGCCGTCGGGCGAGCGGGTGCCCTCGGGGTAGATACCGAAGAGCTCGCCGCGCTCGATGACACCGATGCCGCTCTTGATGGCCGCCTCGCCCGCGCCGCGGGCGCCGGAGCGGTCCACCGGGAGCTGGCCCACGCCCTTGAAGAACGCGGCCGTCAGCTTCCCCTTGACGCCCGGGGAGGTGAAGTATTCGGCCTTCGCGATGAAGGTGACCTTGCGGTCCAGCACGGCCGGGAGGAAGAACGAGTCCGAGAAGGAGAGGTGGTTGCTCGCGAGGATCGCCGGGCCTTCGGCGGGGATGTTCTCGAGGCCCTCCACCCAGGGCCTGAAGGCGAGCTTCAGGGATCCCCCGATGGAGAACTTCATTGCGCCGTAGATCAACTCGAAAGCCTTCCTGTGTCCGTCGAACAGACCTTAACCCCTGGCGGGCGCGGCCTCTCGCCCGCGGCCGGGCGCGCCCCCGCCGGACGCCGACCCTGGTCGGTGTCATCCCGGTCGCGTACCGTGAAGGGCACACAGCGCACCTCTCTTTCGATTTCCCTTCGAACCCCTCGCCGCACCCCCGCCGAACCCCTCCGAACCCCCCTGAACAGGAGTCCCTGGTGCCCGTCCTGCCTGGTGCCGAGCCGTTCCGCCACGAGGGCGGAGAGGTCGGCGTCCTTCTCTGCCACGGCTTCACCGGTTCGCCGCAGTCCCTGCGCCCCTGGGCCGAGTACCTGGCCGGCCGGGGGCTGACGGTGTCGCTGCCGCTGCTGCCCGGGCACGGCACCCGCTGGCAGGACATGCAGCTCACCGGCTGGCAGGACTGGTACGCCGAGGTGGACCGGGCGCTGCGGGAGCTGCTGGAGCGCTGCTCGCAGGTGTTCGTCTTCGGCCTGTCGATGGGCGGGGCGCTGACCCTGCGGCTGGCGGCCCGGCACGGCGACGCGGTCAGCGGCATCGTGCTGGTCAACCCGGCCAACAAGGTGCATGACAAGCTGGCGGTCCTGCTGCCGGTGGCCAAGCACTTCGTCCGCTCGACCCCGGGGATCGCGAGCGACATCGCCAAGCCCGGTTCGGCGGAGGTCGGCTACGACCGCGTCCCCACCCGCGCCGCGCACTCGCTGCGGGAGTTCCTGCGCCTGGTGGACACCGAGCTGCCGCAGGTGACGCAGCCGGTGCTGCTGCTGCACAGCCCCCAGGACCACGTCGTACCGCCGGTGGACTCGGCCCGGGTGCTCAGCCGGGTGTCGTCCACGGACGTGACCGAGACGCTGCTGGAACAGAGCTACCACGTCGCGACGTTGGACCATGACGCAGAGCGCATCTTCGACGACTCGTACGCATTCATCGCCCGGCTCGCGCCGCAGCTCGGCGCGGTCGGCAAGGAGGGGACGGCCACCGGTGGCTGAGCAGGACGGCAAGATCTCGAACGGCGGCGGCGAGCCGCTGGACGAGGACGCGGCGTGGGCCGCGATCGTCGCGGGGTACGGCGAGGAGCCGGCTGACCCGCCGGGCTCCCGGCCGTTCAAGCCGATCGAGGACCTGCTGCTGCCGGAGCCGGAGGAGCCGCCGGCCGACCCGGCGCCGCCGAAGCCGGCGCTGGGCAGCTCGGTGGTCTTCGCCCCGGGCGTGGGCGTCGGCCCCCGTGACCACCAGCTGGCGGAGCCCTCGGACGACGACGGGGACGACGACGAGGGCCACTTCGTCCCGCCGGACCCGGGGCTGCCGGAGGCCGACACGACCGCCAAGTTCGCCTGGCTGGCGGTGGTGGGCGGCCCGGTGCTGCTGCTGCTCGCGGTGCTGTTGCAGTGGGACATGACCTGGTGGCTGACGACCCTGGGCGTCGGCGGCTTCCTCGGCGGCTTCGCCACGCTGATCGCGCGGATGCAGTCCGGCGACGACGACGGCTCCGACACCGGCACCAGCCCGCTGTCCGCGATCACGGCGTCGACCTGCTCGCCCTTGAGGCGGTGGTAGTCGGCGAGGTCGGCGCGGGTGCCCACA
>NZ_JBFBGK010000187.1:0-7020 GCF_040684615.1 Streptomyces sp. NPDC089919 | reverse complement strand
GCCCTACCCCACGGGTGGCCATCGCGCCGAGCAACGCGCCCATCGACGCGGCCCCCGCGCCGGCCGCCCCGCCGCCGCCCACAATCGAGGTGAGTCGTCGTCACCACGGTGACGACGACCCACTCCCCCTTTCCCGGGAACCTTCGCCGGCGCCCTCTCGGCAGAAATTCACCGGCCGGCCGAAATTCCGGCCGCTACTTGGGGTCCCGGCCATCTCACCCCGTCCCACCAGCGATCGCGCGGGATGACTGGGGACGTCCCACGGCACCGGAGCCGTCTTTTCGGCCTTTTCAATGGTCCCGCAATCGGGTTCACGAAAAGCGTTCCGCATCACCGGAACTCCCTGTGCCGTAAGGAATCGTGTTGAGATCACGCAGAAATCCGCGGGCGCCGTTGGCGGCGCTCGCCGTGAGCGTCGTACTGGGCGGCTTCATACCGGCCGCCGCCTGGGCCGACGCCCGGTCCGCCGGTCCGGACCCGGCCGTGCCGGCCGCACAGCCCCCGGCGGCGGCCGGGCCGGACACCGTGCCGGACGCCCAGCGCACCGGGCTGCTGGGCGCGGACTACCGCCGCTCCGGCGACCTGGCCTGGACCACCAGCGGTGACGCCCAGGGCTTCCACCTCCTGACCGCCCGGGAGCGCGACGGATACGCCTGGCAGACCACCGCCACCCTGTCCGAGCCGGGCTTCGACGCGGACTCGTGGATCGGCAACGCCTGCGTGACGGGCTCCGGCAAGCGGGCCGTGGTGGTCTACGCCCCCCGGACCTTCACGAACGAGCCGCAGCTGATGGCCCGCGGCGGCTTCACCGCCGTCGTCGACCTGGCCACCGGCGCGGTGACCAAGCTGGACCTCCAGGCCTCCCTGTCCCGCTACAACCCGGGCTGCGGCGTGGGCGAGACGGCGGTCCTCACCCAGTCCGGCGGCGAGGACAAGGCGGCCACCCGGCTGTTCACCCTGGACACCGCCACCGGCCGGCTGTCGCGGCCGATCGTGACCGCGGGGCAGGTGACCTCTTCCGTACCGGCCAAGGACGGGAGCGTGGTCGGCGCGTCCGGCGGCGAGCTCGTCCGGATCGACGCCAAGGGCGCCCGGAAGTCGCTGCTCAGGACGGAAGGCGTCCCCTACCAGCTGACCCCCGACGCCGACGGCGGCATCGTCTTCCTCGACAAGGCGCTCGACAAGACCCCCGCACGGACCCCGGCCGCGAAGACGCCCGGGACGAGCGGAGCCAAGGCCGCGCTGGGTGCCCCGGTACCCACGTCCCCCGCGAAGACCCGCGCCAAGCGGATCTCCGCCGCCGGGATCACCACCCCCGACGCCCGCCGCACCAAGGCGACGCTGCTCGCCGAGGGGCCGCTCACCGACACCGGACTGACCCACAGCGCGGCCGGCACGGTCTACCTGACCGGTACCGCCCGGCCGGTCGCGGGCGTCCGGCTGCCCCGGACCTTCAAGACCCTGGGCCGGACCCCGCGCACCACCCAGGCCTCCACCCTCGGCGAGGCCGCCCTCACCGACACCCGCTGGGCCGACGGCAAGGGACAGCTCGTCACCCCCGGCGGTACCGCGGCCCGTCCGGTCGCGGTGAAGCTGACCGCCCTGGACAGCGGGCGCACCGCCGCCTTCACCCTCGCGCCGGGCCGCCGCTCCAGCGCCCGCATCGACGAGGGCGACCGGCGCTCGCCGGCCCTGACCGCCCCCTCCGGCGGCAAGGCCGCCCGCAAGTCCCCGGCCGCCGGCGCCAAGGCGGCGGGTGCCAAGGCGCTCTCCGTCAACGGCACCCGTGACGAGACCGTGGAGTCGGAGCGGATCTGCTCCGTCCCGCGCAACGACCCGCGCAACCAGGCCATGCAGCCCAAGCCCCGCCAGGTCGAGTGGGCCGTGGACATGGCGATCCAGGGCCTGATGAACAACCACATCAGCCGCCCGGCCAACTGGAAGAACCTGGGCATGCCGGCGTACCAGCCGCAGTCCCTCTTCCCCCGCCCCGTCCTGGACGGCGGCGGCCTGGTGCCCGCGCAGGTGATGCTCGGCGTCACCGCGCAGGAGTCGAACATGTGGCAGGCCTCGCGCGTCGCCGTCCCCGGCGTCACCGCGAACCCGCTGATCGGCAACTACTACGGCATCGACCTGTACGACGGGGACACCGGCAACGACTGGGACGTCAACTGGGCCAAGGCCGACTGCGGCTACGGCATCACCCAGGTCACCGACCACATGCGGCTGGCCGGACGGGAGGGCGACAAGGGCGGCACCGCCTGGGACTACCAGAAGCAGCGCGCCGTCGCCCTGGACTACACCGCCAACGTCGCCGCCGGCCTGCAGATCCTCGTCGACAAGTGGAACACCACCCGCCGCGCCGGTCTGACCATCAACAACGGCAACCCCGCCCGCCTGGAGAACTGGACCTTCGCCCTCTGGGCGTACAACTCCGGCTTCCACGAGAACACCGGCTCGGGCCCCTGGGGCGTCGGCTGGGCCAACAACCCCGCCAACCCCGAGTGGGACGCCGGCCGTTCCCCGTTCATGGAGAACGCGTACGGCGCGGAGGAGGCGGCCGACGCCGCGCACCCGCAGGACTGGCCGTACCAGGAGAAGGTCCTCGGCTTCGCCGGCCACCCGCCGTCGTACCTGGAGTCCCCGGGCACCCTGGTGCCGGCCTTCCGGGCCGCCTGGTGGAACGGCACCTCGGGCGACTCCACCATCACCGGCTCGGCCGTGCAGAACCGCGCGCAGGTCAAGCCCCCGGAGACGCTGTTCTGCACCTCGGCCAACCAGTGCGACCCGGCCCGGATCAGCGACAGCGCCGCGAACAAGCCCAACGCCGGGCCGTGTTCCAACGCCGACTACGAGTGCTGGTGGCACGAGTCCGTCCAGTGGAAGACCAACTGCGACTACTCCTGCGGCAACGAGTTCGTCCGCTTCCCCACCACGTGGGCCGAGGAGCCGGACGGCACCGCGTACCCGCCCGTCTGCACCGTCTCGACCGGTGGTCTGCCCTCGGGCGCCATGGTCATCGACGACGTCCCCGCCGGCACCCCCTCGGTCCGGCCGAACTGCGACAACGCCGCCTGGACCAACCAGGGCACCTTCGCCTTCGACTTCGGCAACGGTGAGACCGACTGCCCGACCTGCGGCACCAAGTGGCCCGCCAAGGTCGACCTGCACCAGCTCGGCGCCGGCTTCGGCGGCCACTTCTACTTCGGCCACACCCGCAAGGACGACCTCAAGGGCCAGCGGCTGAAGACCACCGGCACCTGGACGCTGAACAACGCGGTCAACGGCGCCGCCCGGGTCTGGGTGCACCTGCCCGACCACGGCGCGCAGACCCGGTACGCCCAGTACACCGTGTACACGTCCAAGGGCGAGCGGACCCGGCTGGTCGACCAGAAGGGCACCAAGAACCGCTGGGTGTCCATCGGCGCGTACATGTTCAACGGAAAGCCGAAGGTCTCGCTGTCCACCCTCGCCCCGGACGGCACCGGTGAGGAGGACATCGCCTTCGACGCCGTCGCGGTGCAGCCGGTGACCGCCCGGCTCGTCGAGCGGTCCCTGACCGCCGCGTCGATCTTCGACCCGAACCAGGACCTCAACTCCAACATGCCCTCGGAGGTCTACACTCCGCTGCGCACCATGACCACCCTCTACAACTGGGGCATGGGCCTGGCCTACATGGGCCCGCGCTGGGACAACCCGGAGGCGGACCGCAAGGGCATCACGGCCGTGCCGCCCTGCACGAGCTCACTGGTGAGCGAGTGCGCCGGTCAGCACACCTACGACGCGGCCATGCGGTGGTTCCAGGACATCCGCGCCGGCGGCCACGCCCCGACCGCGGACGGCTCGGCGCCCGCCATGTCCATCCCGGTCTGGATGGCGATGTCCAACAAGCGGCCCGACCCCTCGCAGCCCGCCTCGGTCGCCCTGGCGAACGAGAACAGCTACAAGATCAAGAGCGATGTGGACGTCAGCTTCCTCGTCGACGACAGCACCGGGAAGATCATCCCCGGCAGTGAGTCCACGGGCTACCGCGTCCGGGTCGGCAACGCCCACCTGCCGCACTTCCTCACCGAGATCATGACGGCCATCCAGGACGACTACGGGATCTCCAAGCCCTACATCGACTACACGACCCAGGACGCCCTCGAATACGGGCACTCCCTGCGGGCCCAGCCCTTCGCGGACGGCGACACCCCGGGTCAGGCGTACTTCCCGCACCTGCGCTCCGGACGCCTGAACTCCGACAACACCTGCGTGGACTTCCAGGCGATCGGCGGCGGTGTGCACGGCTACCGCTCGATGATCTCCAACGGCTACGTCAACGACAACGTCAAGGCCTGGATGAACACCGTCCAGGGCGACCTCCGGATCAACCAGGCGATCAAGGACTTCGCCGGGGACGTCTACTCGATGTTCTTCAAGAACAGCGGCAGCAACAACGTCTTCGGCAGCCAGATCGGCAGCGCCCCGCCGATCTGGCAGGACATCTCGGCGGCGTTCTGCGTGGACGGCAGCGTCAAGCCGATGCGCTTCTTCGACAACCCCGACAGCAACCCGTCCAAGGGCATCGTCATCCAGAGCTACATGCCCGACCTGTACCTGTACGTGGACGACAAGATGACCGACAACCTCGGCCGTCCGTCGAGCTCCCCGATCCGCAAGGGTGACTGGCGGGACTTCTCGAACATCCCGGGCGTCAACTCGATCAACGGCAACGCCTTCGGCACCTGCGACGTGATGCGGCGCGGCAACGGCGGCAATCCGTGGGGAATCGACCCGCCCGTCCCGGTGATCGGCGACGGCCCCTCCGCCCGCCCGGGCTCGGTCGTGCACTGCGAGTCCTACAACACGAGCTACGACGTGAACACCACGCCGTAACACCCGTCCGCAAGGAGCGGACCTCAGAGGAACGACGCGGGCCCCGGCAGACGCCGGGGCCCGCGCCCGATCCCAATCGATCACTTGAACACACAATCAGACATCGGGAGGGTCATCAAAGTAACTGTGAATAGCCTGAGTCGACGCCGGAGCGACAGCATCCGGACAGGCTCCCCCGAGAGGCGAACCCATGCCACTGGCCCCAGCCAGCCGACCCGCGCCGCACAGACGGCTGCGCCGGCTGCGGCGCGGCGCAGCGATGGCGCTGACGACCACGGTCCTCGGCACCATAGGCGCCGTCTTACCGGCCGTACCCGCGCACGCCGCCCCGGCTCCGCTGGTCTACGTCGCCAACTCCGGTGGCCGCTCGGTCACCGCGTACGACCCGGTGGCCGGCGCGCCGGTCGCCACCATCCCGGTGGGCAGCACCCCGGAGTACGTCGCCCTGTCGCCCGACGGCACCCAGGCGTACGTCGCCGACAACGGCAGCGGCACGGTCTCGGTGATCGACACCGCGAGCAACACGGTGGCCGGCACCATCGACGTCGGCCCGTACCCGTGGTCCGTCACCTTCTCCCCGGACGGCGCGCACGCCTACGTGGGGCACTTCGACGACCCCGGCAGCGTGGACGTGATCGACACCGCCACCCGGACGGTCACCGCCACCGTCCCGGTCGGCGGCCTGCCGATGGCGGTCGAGGTGAGCCCGGACGGCAGCCGGGCCTATGCCGCCAACTTCGCCGACGACTCGGTGTCCGTGATCGACACCGCCACCCACACCGTCAGCGCCGTGGTCCCCGATCCCGCCGGCGCCCGGAGCCCGGCCGGGCTGGCCGTCTCCCCCGACGGCGGACGGGTGTACGTCACCCACTACGACACGGCCAACGTCACGGTCATCGACACCGCCAGCAACACCGTCGCGGCGACCGTACCGGTGGGGGCACTCCCCCGGGGCGTGACCCTCACCCCGGACGGGCGGTACGCGTACGTCGCGAACCGCGGCGCCAACTCGGTGTCGGTGCTCAGCACCGCCACCGACACGGTCGTGGCCACCGTCCCGGTCGGCACCCGCCCCACCGCCACCGCCATGGCCCCCGACGGCGCCCACGTCTACGTCAGCAACAACGGCGCGAACAGCATGTCGGTGATCGACACCGCCACGAACACCGTGACCTCCGTCGTCCCGACCGGCACCGGCCCCGTCGGTCTGACGGCCGGCCGGGCGGCCCCGCCCACCGTCACCGGGCTCTCCCCCGACCACGGCCCGACGACCGGCGGCACCACCGTCACCGTGACCGGCACCCACCTCGGCGGCACCACCGCCGTGGTCTTCGACGGCACCCCGGCCGCCGACGTCTCGGTCGTCGACGGCAGCACCGTCACCGCGACCGCGCCGCCGCACGCGGCCGGCACCGTCGGCGTCGCCCTCGTCGCCGCCGGGCGCACCCTGTCCGCCGGGCAGTACACCTACCAGAAGCCGGCGCCCGTGGTGACCGCCGTCGCGCCCGCCCGCGGCCCGGCCGGCGGCGGTACGGCCGTCACCCTCACCGGCACCGGCCTGACCGGCGCCACCGCCGTCTCCTTCGGCACCGTCGCGGCCACGTCGTTCACCGTCGTCAGCGACACCAGGATCACGGCGACGGCCCCTGCCGCGAGCACCGCCGGCACGGTCGACGTCACCGTCACCACCCCGGCCGGCACCAGTGCCACCGGGCCCGCCGACCGCTACACCTACGGCCGTGACACCACCAAGCTGACCGCCACACCGCTGCTGCTCACCCTGGCCCCCGGCCAGCTGAGCATCAACCTCAACCTCTCCGCCACGCTCACCGACACCACCACCGGACGGCCGGTGGCCGGCGCGACCGTCGCCTTCACCGTCGGGTCCACGGCCGTCTGCACCGCGGTCACCTCGGCGGCCGGCACCGCCTCCTGCAGCGGCCTCGCCCCGGTCCTCACGGTCCTGCTGCACCTGAGCTACACCGCCACGTACACCGGCTCCGCGGCCCTCGACCCCGCCACCGCCACCGCCGGCCTGATCCGCATCGGCTGACCCCCGCCCCGCCCCCGTGGTGCGGCCACCGGCTTCCGCAACTTCGGCCTGGGCCCCGCCCAGGAGCCGCACCCGCCGATCCTGTCGGA
>NZ_JBFBGK010000186.1:0-7115 GCF_040684615.1 Streptomyces sp. NPDC089919 | reverse complement strand
CCGGCGACCACGTCGCCGACGACCTCCGACTCCTCCTTGAAGAACCGCCAGTCCACTCCGAAGCCGAGTCCGAGCGCCTTGAGGATGTCTTCAGATTAGGCGCGGTGGGCCCCCGCACCGCCGCTCCGCGACGGTCGCCTCAAACGCCGGCGGGGCTGGGTATGCCGGGCAGCACCGTGGCAGCGGAGCCGCCGGCGGGGCTACGCCCGAGCCGGGGCTGCGGCGCGGGCGCCGCGCGGGGCCGGGTCAGGATCGGGTGAGGTTGCCTTCGGGGTTGCCGGCGGCGGTGTCGCCGGAGCGGTAGTGGAGGGTGCCGTCCTCGTTCAGGGTGAAGCGCTCGTCGGAGGAGCCGTCCGCACACACCCCCGGATGCGGATTCGGCCCGCCCGCCGTGTCGAACCGCAGCCCCCGGTCCGTGGCGGCCGCCAGCTTCCAGTCGCCGCTGCAGTCGTACTCCGTCCCCAGCAGGTCCAGCACGGACTTGTCCCGCCCCAGCTCCTCGCCCGTGCGCCCGGCCCGGATGGTGATCTGGAAGTCGACCGGCACCCCCAGGTTCTTGGTCGTGATGGTGCCCTTCCAGGTGCCCGTCATCGACTCCGGCACGGTCTCCCGCACCCGCCCCGGCAGCGCGTCCCCCGACCCGCCCCCGGTGGACGGCGACGAGGACGTCGACGGGGAGGAGCCCGAGGACGCCGCCGGCCGCGGCCCGCCGTCGCTGGCCGCGGGGCCGCCGCCGTCGTCCTTCCCCTGCCCCGGCAGCAGGTCCATCGCGAAGAGCCCGCCCAGCGTGACCGCGGCCATCGCCCCCGCCACCGCCAGCACCACCGTGCAGCTCAACCGCCGCCCGGCCCGGGCCCGTACGCTCACCTCCCGCCCGGTCCCGGTCGCCGCCTCCTCCGGCCCCGCCACCGCACCGAAGCTGCCCCCGGCCGGCCCGTAGGACCCGCCGGGCGCGTAGGGACCCGAGGCGTACGCCGGTACCGCGTCGGCGGGCGTCGCGGCCGGCGCCGGACCGCCGCCCGGGCCCCCGAAGCCGTACGGCGACCGCGGGTCGGCACCCGTACCGGATCCCGTACCCGTACCGGCTCGCGGGTCGTCCGGGGCCGCGTCCAGGTGCAGCAGCGCGACGGCCGCCCGGGAGACCTCTTCCACCAGCGCGGCCGGCAGCCAGCCCGGGCCGAGCGCGGCGCCCGCGCCCGCCGGGGCGAGCGCGGCGGCGAGGGCCGCGGGGGCCGGCCGGGCCGCCGGGTCCTTGGCGAGGCAGGCCGCGATCAGCTGCCGCAGCGCGTCCGAGGGCACCAGGCCCAGCTCCGGCTCCTCGTGCACCACCTTGTAGAGGAGGGTGGCGGAGTTGTCGCCGGTGTACGGCGGCGCCCCGGTCGCGGCGAAGGCGAGGACCGCGCCGAGCGAGAAGACGTCGGCGGCGGCCGTGGTCCCCTTGCCGAGGATCTGCTCGGGCGCCATGTAGCCGGGCGACCCGATGGAGACCCCGGTGGAGGTGAGCGAGGCGGTGCCCTCGGTGGCCCGGGCGATGCCGAAGTCGATCAGCCGGGGCCCGTCCAGCGTCAGCATCACGTTGGACGGCTTCACGTCCCGGTGCACCAGCCCCAGCGCGTGCACCGCCGCCAGCGCCTCCGCGAGTCCCGCGCCCATGGCCCGTACCGCGGTCTCCGGCAGCGGGCCGTGGGCCGCCACCGCCCGGTCCAGCGAGGGCCCGGCGACGTACCCGGTGGCCACCCACGGCACCGAGGCGTCCGGGTCGGCGTCCAGCACCGGGGCGGTCCACTCGCCGCCGACCCGGCGGGCGGCGGCCACCTCGCGGCGGAAGCGGGTGCGGAACTCCTCGTCCATCGCGAAGTGCGGATGGACGATCTTGACGGCCACCGTCCGGCCGCCCGCGCTGCGGCCCAGGTACACCCGGCCCATGCCGCCCGCGCCGAGCCGGCCGAGCAGCCGGTACCCGCCGATGGCGCGCGGTTCGTCCGCGTCGAGCGGCTGCATGACTGCCTCCCTGGCCTCCCCGCGGCCCGGCCCGGGTCCGTGCCCCGGGCTCGTCCCGGCGGTCCCCGTGACGCGAGCACACTAGCCCCGGCGGGCGGGCCCCCGCCGGGCTGTTCCGGGATGGGGACGGCGGGCGGGGCCGGCGGGCGGGCGGAGGCGCCGGCACCGGTCGCGCGAATTCCGCCCCGGCCCCGGAACGCATCCGCCCGGGCGGGCCGGCACATGACAAAGAACCGGGCGCGCTCTGGACAACCGCCGTCGAATGCGGGGAGTTCCGCGGGAAGCCGGTACCAAGCCGGTACGAACCCGCTCGCGGCGCGATCGGGACGCGATCGGGAAGGGCGGGAAGATCCGGCAATCGCCCTCGCGGAGAATCCCCGCCGGAGGATTTCCCGAATTCACCGGGAATTCCTCCGGAGGACCGTTAAAGATCACGGCCGGCGGGCCGGCCGGAGACGGACAGAGCCGGGAGCCGCGGCGCCCGGCCGGCGGCCGTCAGCGCTCGGCGCCCAGCAGCTCCACCGCCACGTCCCCGGACCCGGTCCGGCGGGCGAACTCGCGTACCCCGGCCAGCTGGTCCGGGCCGAAGCGGAAGTCGAGGGTGGTGAAGTACCGCTCCAGCAGCTCGGCGTCGAAGGCCTCCCAGCGGGCCGCCTGCTCCGCGACCTTGGTGACCTCCTCGAGGGAGACGTCCCGGGAGGCGAGGAAGGCCTCGTGCACCTTCCGCACCACCTCCGGCTCCTTGGCCAGGTAGTCCTTGCGGGCCGCCCACACTGCGAAGACGAAGGGCAGTCCGGTCCACTCCTTCCACATGAGGCCGAGGTCGTGGACGGTGAGCCCGAGCCGGGGCGCGTCGTGCAGCGAGGCCCGCAGCGCGGCGTCCCCGATCAGCACGGCCGCGTCCGCCTCCTGCATCATCAGCCCCAGGTCGGGCGGGCAGGAGTAGTAGTCGGGCCGGACGCCGTACTGCTCGGCGAGGAGCAGCTGGGCGAGCCGGACGGAGGTCCGGGAGGTGGAGCCGAGGGCGACGCGGGCGCCGTCCAGCTGCTCCAGCGGCACCTGGGAGACGATCACGCAGGACATGACCGGCCCGTCGCAGCCGACGGCGATGTCCGGGAAGGCCACCAGCTCGTCGCTGTGCTTGAGGAATTCGACCAGCGTGATCGGGCCCATGTCGAGCTGGTCGGCGACCAGGCGCTCGCTCAGCTTCTCCGGGGTGTCCTTGGTGAGCTCCAGGTCCAGCAGCGTGCCGGTCCTGGCCAGGCCCCAGTAGAGGGGCAGGCAGTTCAGGAACTGAATGTGGCCGACCCGGGGCCGGCTTCGATTGGCGTCCACATCGCGAGACTAGCCCCCGGCGTCCCGTCAGCCTCTCCGAGGGTGTCAAACGTCCGAGTGACGTGATCTTTCCCTCTACCCCTGTGCGCACTCTGCGTGCTAGGCTCGACGCAAGTTGCAGTTTGGTTTCCCTTGCAGTACAAAGCCTGCGGAGCATGTAACCCGCAGGCTTTTGTAGTTTTCAGACTTCTTAGCAGGTTCTGGAGCAGGGCAACCCTTTGGCCCAAGGAGGGCTTATGGCTACCGGAACCGTGAAGTGGTTCAACGCTGAAAAGGGCTTCGGCTTCATCGCCCAGGACGGCGGCGGCCCGGATGTCTTCGTCCACTACTCCGCGATCAACGCGTCTGGTTTCCGCTCCCTCGAGGAGAACCAGCAGGTGAACTTCGACGTCACGCAGGGTCCGAAGGGCCCGCAGGCGGAGAACGTCACCCCGGCCTAGTTGCCCGGGTCGACCGGTCGCGGTCGAAGTTAGCAGTACCCAAGGAGCCCCGCCCTCGCGCACGCGAGGGACGGGGCTCCTGCCTTTGCCCTTCGGGGCGGGGACGGGAAAGCCCGGAGCCCCCGGACCCGTTGCGGGTCCGGGGGCTCCGGGCTTTTCGGATGCGTCAGGCCGAGCGGGTCGGCGCCGGGGTCAGGCCCGGGGCCGGGGTGCCGGTCTGCTTCGGGGCCGCCGGGCGGCGCAGGGTCTCCCGGGGGTCCGGGGTGGTGGTCGCCTTCGGGGACGTCGAAGCCTTGGGCTCCGCCGTCGACTTCGGGGACTTCGACGCCTTGGGGGTCTTCGTCGCCTCGGGGCTGCCGGTCGCCTCGGGCGACCGGGTCGCCTTCGGGCTCGCGGTCGCCTTCGGGGTGGCGGTCGGCTCCGGAGTCGTGGTCGGCTCCGGGGTCGTGGTCGGGGTCTCGGTCGGCTTCGGGTCGTCCGGGGTGCCCGGGGTCTCCGGGGTCTCCGGGTCCGGGGTGGCGGTCGCCGGGGTGACCTCGAGGTCCAGGACCAGCTCCACGCCCGTGGCCGTGGTCAGCCGCAGCGAGTAGTGGCCCGGCTCGACCTCGGCCGGGAGCAGGATCTCCGGCAGGGCGGCCGTGCCGGTCGCGTCCGCCGGGGCCAGCTCCAGGGTGCGGACGGGCTTGCCGTCGCCGCCCTTGAAGTACGGGCCGGTCTCCGCGGGGACCCACTTGGCGTCGGCGCCGCTGCCGTCCTTCTTGACCATGGCGGCGGTCAGGACCGTACCGGCCACGCCCTTGTCCTTGGCGGTGGCCTTGTCCCTGGCGGTGGCCTGCACGCTGACCCGCTGCGCGAAGCGCTCCTCGCCCGCCTTGGCGGTCAGCGGCTTGTCCGCGTCGGTGCCGGTCCGCTTCAGGTGGTCCGCGACCGGGGCCGGCGCGGCCTTCACGTCGCCGCCGAAGGTGACGGTGAAGTCCTTGGCGGCGTAGGCCGTCGCCCGCAGGGTGAAGGACCCGGCCTTGTCGCCGGCCTTGAGCGCGGGGGCCTGTGCGATGCCCTGGGCGTTGGTGCGGACGACCACGTACGTCTTGCCGGAAACGGCGAAGCGGGTGCCGGTGGTGTCGCCCTGGATCTCGAAGACCACGGCCTGGTTCACGGCCGGCTTGCCGTCGCTCAGCACGGCCTTGACCTGGGGCCGCACCGCGAACTGCGCGCCGGTCTCGGCGCTGATCCGCTCGTCCCCGACCCGCTGGAGCGCGGAGACGACGGCCGGCTTGGTCGGCTTCGGCTTCGGCTTGGTGTGCGGCTGCGGCTTGGGCTTCGGCTGGGGCTGCGGCGGGACGACGACCGGGGGGATCACGACCGGCGGGTTGACCACCGGCGGGACGGTGACCGCGGGCGGGTTGGGGACCGCGCTGATGCCCTTCTGGTACTGGCGCATCCACGCGACCACGGTGTTCACGTACTCGCGGCTGTTGTTGTAGCTCAGGACGGCCTTGTCGAGGTCCTGGGCGCGCGCCAGGTCCCGGTCGCCGGCGCAGAGGTAGAGGCCCGCGCCGAGCGCGGCGTCGTAGATGTTGTTGGGGTCGCGGCGGCCGTCGGCGTTGCCGTCGGCGCCCCACAGCGCCCAGGTGGAGGGGATGAACTGGAGCGGCCCGACGGCCCGGTCGAACTGGGCGTCGCCGTCGAAGACGCCCTTGTCGGTGTCGGTCACCTTGGCGAAGCCGTTGCCGTCCAGGCGAGGGCCGCGGATCGGCTTCTCGGTGGAGCCGTCGGCCTTCAGCCCGTAGCCCGAGGCGTGCACGGACTCCACCCGGCCGATGCCCGCGACCAGTTCCCACGGGAGGTGGCAGTTGGGCAGCGCCGCGGCCACGGAGGTGGCGGCGCGGCGGTACGCGTCCAGGGCGGTGCCGGGTATGCCGGTGCCGGAGGCGCCGGGGGTGCCGGGGGCGGTCCCGGTGGGCGGCAGCGCGTCGGGGCCGGACAGGTCCGGCAGGTCCAGGCGGGCGTTGCCGCGCTGGCCGGCCTGCGGGCTGTCCGGGGTCGGCTCGGACTCCCCCGCGTCCGCGCTGGGCGTGTTGCCCACCACCGCGGCGGTGGTGAGGCTGGCCGCGAGCGCGGCCGTGCACAGCACCTTGCGCGAGGTGTTGACGAGGTGACGGCGAAGAGGCTTCACAGTGCGGCGATCCCCCCAAGGCATGCAGGCCGGTCAAGCCGTGAATATCCACTGTTTATCAGGTCCACGGCCGAGACTCGCCGTCCCCCCTCACCTTTCTGACGGACTGTTCACCTGCCCGTTCCGTTGCCCCGACGGGCATTCCGACATACCGCCCAAAGCGATGCGGACAAGAGGGGTCAAAGGTCACACTCCTTGCGCCCGAAAGACCCTGATTTGCCCCAGACGCTGGTCATATCCTCAAGCGGAGGTGAATCCTCCGAAGGGAACCGCGACTTCCATGGCCGGCACGAACAAGAAGGACCAGCGGCGCGAGGCGCGCGAGCGGCTGCGGGCCGAGCGCGCGGCCGCCGCCCGCAAGGCCCGGCTGCGCGGCCGGCTGCTCGTCGGCGGCTCGCTGGCGGCCGTACTGGCCCTGGCCGTGGGCATCGGCGCGTACGCGGCCAACCGCTCGGACGGCCACGACCCGGACCCGGAGGCCGCCGGCAAGCCGTTCGTGCGGCCCGCCCACACCTCCGGGCCGGACGGGGTGGTCGTCCCGTACGGCAAGGCGGACGCCGAGCACGTCCTCACGGTCTGGCTCGACCCCCGCTGCCCGTACTGCGCGGGCGTCGAGAACGGCCTGGGCGCGACCTTCAAGGAGCAGGCGGACGCGGGCACCTACCGCATCGAGTACCGCTTCGCGACCTTCCTGGACGGCGCCCTCGGCGGCAAGGGCTCCAAGCGCGCGCTGAACGCGCTGGGGGCGGCCGTCAACGAGAGCCCCGAGAAGTTCCTCGCCTACCTCCGGGTCCTCTACGCCAACCACCCGCAGAACGAGTCCGAGGACACCTTCGGCTCCACCGCGACCCTGCTGGAGCTCGCGGACCAGGTGCCGGGCCTGCGCACCCCCGCCTTCAACAAGGCCGTCAAGGAGCTGACCTACCTCCCCTGGGTCGAGAAGACCGGCAAGGCCTTCTACGACAGCGGCGAGAAGGGCACCCCCGCCCTCTACCTCGACGGCAAGAAGCTCCAGGCCAACTCGGGCGAGGGCATCTCCAGCATCCCCGTGCCGCAGTGGAAGAAGCTGGTCACCGACACCCTCAAGTAGGCCCCGGCCGCAGCCCCCCGCCGGCCGTCCGCGGTGTGCGGCGGGGCACCCGCACACCGCGGACGGCCGCCCC
>NZ_JBFBGK010000185.1:0-7396 GCF_040684615.1 Streptomyces sp. NPDC089919 | reverse complement strand
CCCCATCCGTAGAGGGGCCGGACGCGTGCCGCCCTGCCGTTGCCGCCGCTGCGCGGAGCCAGACCCCACCCCGCCCCTTCCCGAAACCGGTGGGCTACGCCCCCGGATCCCCCATACCGCCGCTCCGCGCCGGTGCGCTCAAACGCCGCGCGGCTGGGTTGGCCCCCGCACCGCCGCTCCGCGACGGTCGCCTCAAACTCCCCCAGCTACCGCTGGGAGGTGCCCCCAGCGAGGCTGGTACGGGGGACACCGGGGCTCCACCCCGAGCCCGGCCGCTCCGGCGAGGCGGGTACAGGGGACAGCAGGGCTCCACTCCGAGCCCCGCCGCTCCGGCGAGGCTGGTACGGGGGACAGCAGGGCTCCGCCCCGAGCCCCGCCCTGGCCCCGTAAGCCGGCCACCCCCGCGGTCCCCCTCGAACGCATACCCGCCCCGTCGAGGCGATTACCTGCCCCCCGGGCGTCGCGTTGGCTGGTCATGACCATGCTGCAGTCCGCCGCCCCGAGCACCGGTCGCCGTCGCCGTCCGGCGCCGCCCGCCCACGAAGAATCGGTTCAGCGTCCGGCCGATCCACCCATCTACCGGGCGCTGCTGGCCCGGTGGGCCACCGACGGCCGCACCCTGCCGGGGCGCCGGGACCCGGAGTGGGCCCGGCTCACCTCCGCGCCCGTCTGGCCGGGCGGGTACGGGTTCTAGGACCGGCGCGCCCGACGCGCGAAAGGCCCTTCCGCCGGTCCGGACCGGGGCGGTCCGGCCGGCGGAAGGGCCTTCGGGGCGTGCGCGCGAGCCGGTCAGCGGCTCTCGGGTCCGGCCAGGTGGCGGGCGATGACCATGCGCTGGATCTGGTTGGTGCCCTCCACGATCTGGAGCACCTTGGCCTCGCGCATCAGGCGCTCGACCGGGAAGTCGGCCGTGTAGCCGTAGCCGCCGAGCACCTGCACGGCGTCGATGGTCACGCCCATCGCCGCGTCGGTGCAGAAGAGCTTGGCCATCGCGGCCTGCCGCGAGAAGGGCTTGCCCGCGTCCCGCAGCCGGGCGGCGGCCAGGTAGAGGGCCCGGCCGGCCTCGATGCGGGTGGCCATGTCGGCGAGCATGAAGCGCAGGCCCTGGAAGTCGGCGATCGGGCGGCCGAACTGCTTGCGGCCGGTCGCGTACGCCAGCGCCTCGTCGAGCGCGGCCTGGGCCACGCCGATGGCGCAGGCCGCGATGCCGAGCCGGCCGGAGTCCAGCGCGGCCAGCGCGATGGTGAAGCCCTGGCCCTCCTCGCCGAGCCGGCGGGCGTCGGGGACCCGGACGTCGTCGAAGTGCAACTGGGCGGTGGGCGAGCCCTTCATGCCCATCTTCTTCTCGGGGACGGCCGCGGTCAGGCCCGCCGCGTCGCCCGGCACCAGGAAGGCGGTGATGCCCCGGGGGCCCTCGCCGCCGCTGCGCGCCAGCACGGTGTAGAAGTCGGCGACCCCGCCGTGGGTGATCCAGGCCTTGGTGCCGTTGATCACCCAGTCGTCGCCGTCCCGGACCGCCTTGGTGGTCAGGGAGGCGGCGTCGGAGCCGGCGGCCGGCTCGGAGAGGCAGTAGGCGCCCAGCAGGCCGCCGCCGAGCATCGCGGGCAGGTGCTCCGCCTGCTGCTCCTTGGTGCCGAAGCCGGCCAGGCCGTGGCAGGCCAGGGTGTGCACGCTGGCGCCCAGGCCAACGGTGAGGCGGGCCGCCGCCAGCTCCTCCAGGACCTGGAGGTAGACCTCGTACGGCTGGTCGCCGCCGCCGAACTCGGAGGCGTACGGCAGGCCCAGCAGCCCGGACTCGGAGAGGAGCGTGAACACCTCGCGCGGGAAGTGCCCGGCCTCCTCTTCCTCGGCGGCGCGCGGGCGGATCTCGCGCTGGGCGATCTCCCGGACGAGCGCGAGGAGGTCCCGGGACTCCTCGGTGGGCAGCTGTCGGTCCACCGGCTGCGGGGCGCTGTCGGTCATGGCGGCGTCTCCTCCCTGGTCGGGCACGGCAGCAGCGCGCCCAAGGGGTTCGGCCGCACTGCCGGGTGAGTGTGCTCTTGCAGCCGATGCTGCCCTCCCGGATCACAGAAGCGGCTGACCAGCGGCTGCGGCGGGTCGAGTATGCCCGACAATCCCGGCCGCGTCACGGGTTCAAGATCACCCGTGCGCGGCCGGGCCCGGCTAGGACGGGGGCGGTGCCGGGCACTCCGGGACGAACTCCTCGATCACGGTCAGGGTGGCCCGCAGGGTGCGCACCAGGAGGGCGCCGACCTCCTCGCGGCCGGGGGCGGGATCCGGCCGCCCGGGCGCGATCCAGTCGAGGGTGGCGCCCTCCACCCCGCTGAGCCAGCCGATCAGGGCGAGCCGGGCCAGCGGCGGGACCGCACGGGTGCCGTAGGCGCCCTCGGCGACGGTGCGGACCAGCTCCTCGCGGACCGCGTCGCGGATGGCCAGCACCTCGGCGTCGGAGCCGACGCCGCCGGTGACGATGGTCCGGTAGGCACCCTGGTGGGTCTGCGCGTAGTGGAGGTAGCCGTCGACGGTGCGGCGGACCCGCTCGCCCCGCGGCAGGTCGGTGTCGCTGGCGGCCCGGGCGACCAGCTCGGCCACGCAGTCCTCGACCACCGCGAGGTAGTAGCCGCGCTTGCTCTTGAAGTAGTAGTAGATCAACCCCTTGGCGACGCCCGCGTGTTGGGCGATGTCGTCCATCGAGAGCGCGTCGTACGAGGTGTCGGCGAACAACTTCCGCCCGGTCGCTATGAGTTCGGCCCTCCGGACCTGCGAACGTTCGCTGGTTCCACGCTGTTGACTATTATTCAAATTCAGCCCTAGCCTCGAACTGCCACAGGACGCCCGCAGTATGGCAGACCGGGCGTTCGCACTTCCCCTGCGCACTGGACGACGTACGGGAGGATCCCCATGAGCGACGCAGGTTCACGCAAGGGCACGACCGGCCCGGCCGAGGGCCGGGTCTCCTGGAAGAAGTCGGCGGCGGTGGCGCTGCCCGCGGTGGTGGCCGTCGGGGCGATGGCCATGGTGATGGCCCAGGGGGCGCTGGCCGCCTCCTTCGCCGTCTCGGGCACCAGCTTCCAGGTCTCCTCGGGCAAGCTGAGCAGCCGGGGCCTGGCCTCGTACGTGCACACCGACCGGTCCGTGGACGGCAAGGGGCACCCGGTCGCCCTGCTCGGCATCGGCGAGGCGACCCTCTCCGACATCTGCCAGTCCGCCGAGGTGCCGACACCGGTGGGCACCGTGGTCTTCAAGCTGACCGCGGGCGGCCCGGCGGGCAACGTCACCGCCACCAACCTGGTCATCGACGGCGAGGACCTGGACGGGGACGCCCGCTTCGGCACCGCGGAGATCGGCCGGGACGCCTCCACCCTCGACGAGGTGGACGGGGTCAAGGGCGAGGCCGGCCGGTTCGGGCTGCAGGCCGGGGACATCGAGGTGACCGGGGTGCGCTCGCACGCCTGGTCCGCCACCGGCGGGAACTTCCGCCTCAAGGGCATGCACCTCGACGTCAGCCTCGGCGGCAAGAAGTGCTTCTGAGCCGCGCACGGCTGGTCGAGCGGCTGCCGCTGCCGGGACCCCGGGGGCGGCTGCGCAGGTGGCGCCGGACCCGGCCGTTCTGGGGCGGGCTGCTGCTGGTGCTGGGCGGGACCGAGCTGCTGCTGGTCCCGCTCTCGCCGCTGACGATCCTGGTCAGCCTGGGGCTGGGCGGCCTCGCCGCCATCGGCATCGGGCTCGCGCTGATCGCCGCGGGACTCTTCCTGTGGTTCCTGCCCGGCGCCCGGCACTACGTCGCACTGCACGCCCTGCTGCTGTCGGTGCTCTCCTTCGCCGCCACCAACCTGGGCGGGTTCCTCGTCGGGATGCTGCTGGGCATCGCGGGCAGCGCCCTCGGCTTCGGCTGGACCCCGCTGCCGGCCGCCGACGCGGAGCCCGCGCAACCCACGGCCGACGGGCGCGGGCCGCGCACCCTGGCGGCGGCCCTACCGGTGCTGCTGGCGGCGGGCCTGGGGCTGCCGGGACCGGCCCGGACGGCCGGGCCGGCGGCCCCGGATCCGGTGCAGGCCGCCCGGACCCCGCCCACCGTCACCACCAGCCGCTTCGCCCCGCACGGCTTCGCGCTCGCCGGGGTGACCCGGGTCCCGGTGGCGGGCGGCTCCCTGAAGGTGCTGGTGCTGCGGATGGCGGCGGCCTCGCTGACCGACTACCGGCTGCGCACCCGCGACGGCGGTCACGAACTGGCCCTGGGCGCCGACTCCTTGGACCTGCGGGGCGACGTGACGCTCTACCTGACCCGGTTCAGCGGCTGCATCGAGGGGCTGCTGTGCGTCACCTTCACCCCCGACGGGCTGCCCGCCCCGCCGGTGATCCCGCCGTTCGTCTTCATGACCGACGTCAGCGCCGAACAGGCCCTGGTCACCTCGGACGTGATCACCGCCGACGGGCTCACCCTGGGGGCCGCGTGATCCCGCTGCCGGCCGTGCCGTTCTGGGCGTACGGCACCGGGGCCGCCCTCGCCCTCGCGGCCGGGCGCCAACTCCAGTGGTGGCAGCGCTCGGTGGCGGACGGCGGGGTGCGCACCCGCAGCCCGGCCGCCAGCCCGTACCTGACCCTGACCCTGCTCTACTTCGCGGTGCTGGCCGCCCCGGCCGGGGCGTACCTGCTGTGGCAGGACCCGGCCTGGACCACGATGCAGGCGGCCGACGGGCACCGGGGCGTCTGGGCGGGCTTCGCGCTGCTGGCCGCGGGGGCGCCGGTGGTCGCGGGGCTGCTGGGCTTCCTGGCGGCCCGCTGGCTGGTGCTGGTGGGCGCCGGCTACGGGGCGTACCTGCAGGCGGTGGGCGGGCACTTCCTGCTGTTCTTCGCGCTGGTGCACGGCTGGGACGGGAGCGGACCGCGGCGGCTGCTGTCCGCGGACGGCCGGGCCTACCGGGAGTGGGCCGGCGGCCGCCCGGTCAACCACGTCCTGGGCTTCCTGACCTCCGGGACCTTCCTCGCCGTGCTGGTCTTCGGCACGGTCCTGGCCGGGACGGTGCTGGTGATGCAGATCGGCTGGCTGGCCGAGGGCTGGCGGCTGCCGGGGGCGGACCGGGACCGCCGGGTGGGCCGGGTGACGGCGGTGGCCGTCGCCGGGTCCGGGGTGTACGGGCTGCCCGGGGCGGGTGCGGTGGCCGCGACGGCCCTGGTCCGGTGGACCGGCTGGCTGCCGGGGGCGGCGCTGTTCGCGGTACTGGCCGGGGCGGTGCTGCTGCCCGCCCGGGGGCCGGTGCGCCGGCTCTACCGGCTGGTGGGCGTACCCGCCCGGCACTGGCGGGCGGAGGAGGCCGCGGGGGCCGCCGCGCGGGCGTGAGCGGTGCGTGCCCGGGCGGTGGCCTCAGCTCACAGCCAGCCGGTCTGGGTGACGAACATCGCCAGGACGACGACGAGGGTCCAGCCGAGCAGGTGCTCGAGCCACTTCGCCCCGTCCTCGGGTCCGCCGGTGCGGACGAGGGCGCGGACTCGGGTGAGGGCGGCGCTGCTGGAGGTCATGGTCTTCACTCCGGATCGGACGGCGGTGCTCGGATGCGGTGGACGCCCCCCGACGTCCGTCCAATGTGCCATCCGGGCCCGCCCCGGGGGTAGAGACGTTGGTCACTCCCCCGGGGCCGGACCGGCCGCCGGTCAGATGACGCCGACCGTCCGCAGCGCCTCGAGCTGGGCCGGGGTGGGCCGGGCGGGGGCGTAGAGGTAGCAGACGCCACCGGGGCCGGAGACGACCTTGCCCTCGGCGTTCTTCCGCTTGGTGCGCAGCCAGACCGTCTCGAACTCGTGGCGCTTGTAGACCCGC
This sequence comes from Streptomyces sp. NPDC089919, assembly GCF_040684615.1. Lineage (NCBI taxonomy): Bacteria > Bacillati > Actinomycetota > Actinomycetes > Kitasatosporales > Streptomycetaceae > Streptomyces > Streptomyces sp. NPDC089919. Next base: position 1,578 of record NZ_JBFBGK010000185.1, on the reverse strand, counting down.
CGCACCGCCGGATCGGTCGGCGAATTGGGGTCGTTGGCCACCACGTCGCCGGCGGCCGTGAAGCCGATCACGGTCATGAGGTGGCCGGCGGTGCCGTAGCCGGCGCCGGTGAGCTCGCCCTTGAGGAACGACTGGGAGGTGATGGCCGGGATGCCGGCCCGGACCAGGGTCTCCAGGTCGGTCAGCGAGGAGAGCCGGGTGACCACGGCGGCCATCTCCTCGTAGGTGGCCGCGTAGGCGGCGTTGAAGGGCCAGTTCCCGCAGCCCTTGTACTGGTGGTCGTAGGTGGACCGGGCCGCGTGGCAGACCTGCGGGTCGGTGTAGCCGGGGTCGACCCAGGCGAGGTCGTCGTCGTCGGGCCGGCGCCCCCAGTACTCGATGATCATCTGCGAGGAGGTGGGGCTGCACCAGGCCTCGCCGCCGTTGTCGTACTGCGGGTACCGGCCCTTGTGGATCTCCTGCGAGTAGCGCGGCACGACCAGCTCGCGGGCGAGCCGGGGGGTCGAGGCCGGCACGGTGAAGCGGTCCGGGACCGCCGAGGCCATCGCCCCGGCCAGCCAGACCACGGGCGTCTTCCTGGTGCGCGGGGTCCGGTAGAGGGTGAGCCGCAGCTGGTGGGCGACCAGCCGGTGGCCGGCCGCCGGGTCGTCGACGGACAGCGTGTCGGTCCACACCGTCGTCCGGCCGTCCTTCTGGCCGTCGACGGAGGTCCGCCGGACGTCGCCGTCGCCCGAGGCCCAGCGGGCCATCACGTACCAGGGCGTCCGGGTGCCGTCGGCGTAGCTGCCCTGGAGCTCGACCTGGAGCCAGGTGCCGGGCGGGGTCTGGGCGTTCCAGGAGGCGATGACCTCGGTGGCGGGCACGGTGGAGCGGTGTACCGGGGAGAGCCAGCTCGCGTACTCCCACGACGCCTTGCGGCCGGTGTGCGGGTCGAGGTACTCGGTACGGCCCTCGGCGGCCCCGACGGCCAGGCCGGGGCGGCGGCCGCCGACGGTGACGGTGCCGCGGTGGGTGCCGGCGCGCCAGTGTCCGTACGAGTACCGGAAGTGGTTGTCCACGTAGCAGGGGGCGGGGGCGGCCCCGGCCTCCTGGCGGGCGGTCTCGGGGTCGGCGGCCTCTTCGGCTCCGTTGCCGGGCTCGGCGGCCGCCTTGCCGGACGCGGCGGTCGCGGGCGCGGCGGCGGCTGCGGCGGTGGCCGCGGCCAGGGCTGCGGTGAGGACGGTCCTGCGGGCGGTGGGTGCGGTCATCGTTTCGGGGACCCCCGGTCTGGTCGGGACGGTGTGCGTCCGTCCTAGGACAGCATCCTCGCCGGTGGGGCGGGGGTGCGGGGGCGTGCCGGGGGGTGTGTCGGGCGGGCCGTCTCGGGCCCGGGCCTCGTGCGGGCCCGGCCCTCGTGCGGGCCCGGCTGTCGTGACGGCTGCGCGGCTGGCGGGGCGGGGCCGCTGCGCGGAGCTGGTCCCCTACCCGCCCCTTCCCGAAACCGGTGGGCTCCGCCCCCGGACCCCCGGAGCCCGAGCGCTGCGCGCCGGGCCTTTCGGGGCTCCGCCCCGGACCCCCATACCGACGCTCCGCGCCGGT
>NZ_JBFBGK010000184.1:0-7622 GCF_040684615.1 Streptomyces sp. NPDC089919 | reverse complement strand
CGTACTGAAGACAACCGCTGGAGACGCCCGGTGTCGGGGCTCCGCCCCGGACCCCGCGCCTCAAACTCCCCCAGCTACCGCTGGGAGGTGCCCCCAGCGAGGCTGGATGTGCCGGGCGCCGGCGGGGCTGGATTTGCCCCCGTCGGCGGGGTGGAGGCCCCCGGCGGCAAGGGGGCCTCGGAGCAGGGCCCGCCGGTGGGGTCAGACGGTGAGGACGATCTTGCCGAAGAGGTCGCCGGTGGCCATGCGTGCGAAGCCTTCGCGGGCTCGGTCCAGGGGGAGTACCTGGTCGATGACGGGGCGGACGCCGGTGGTCGCGCAGAAGGCGAGCAGGTCCTCCAGCTCGTCCTTGGAGCCCATCGTCGAGCCCACGACCTTCAGTTCGAGGAAGAAGATCCGGGTCAGCTCGGCGTGCGAGGGGCGGTCGCCGCTGGTGGCGCCGGAGATGACGATCGTGCCGCCGGGCCGCAGCGACTTGACCGAGTGGGACCAGGTCGCCGCGCCCACCGTCTCCATCACCGCGTCCATCTTGTGCGGCAGCCGCGCACCCGGCTCGAAGGCCTCCAGCGCGCCCAGCTCCACGGCCCGCTTCCGCTTGGCCTCGTCCCGGCTGGTGGCGAAGACCCGCAGGCCGGCGGCCCGGCCCAGGACGATCGCGGCGGTGGCCACACCCCCGCCGGCGCCCTGGACGAGCACCGAGTCGCCCGGCCGTACCCCGCCGTTGGTGAAGAGCATCCGGTACGCCGTCAGCCAGGCGGTCGGCAGGCAGGCGGCCTCCTCGAAGCTGAGCTCCTTCGGCTTCGGCAGGACGTTCCAGGCCGGTACGGTCACCTGCTCGGCGAAGGTGCCCTGGTAACGCTCCGTCAGGATCGAGCGGGGCTCCGTCGGGCCCACGCCGTGGCCGCTCTGGCCGATGACGGAGTGCAGGACGACCTCGTTGCCGTCCTGGTCGATCCCGGCGGCGTCGCAGCCGAGGATCATGGGGAGCTTGTCCTCGCCGAGGCCGACTCCGCGCAGCGACCACAGGTCGTGGTGGTTGAGCGAGGCGGCCTTGACGTTCACGGTCACCCAGCCGGGCCGGGCCTCGGGTGCCGGGCGCTCGCCCAGCTCGAGGCCGCTCAGCGGCTGGTCACGGTCGATGCGGGCGGCGTAGGCGGCGAACATGCCCCGGACGCTACCGCCCGGTAGCGGGCCGGCCAAGGGCCTCCGGCAGTGATCCCCCCGACGCCCCGCGGCACTTGCGCCGCCCGTCCCGACCCGTACCGACCCCGCCGTACCGCCCCACGGGCCGTCCGGGCCCCGCATCGGAAACCCTGGCACCCGGGCCGAAAACGGCCGCACCCGGCCCGCGGGAAGCGGACCGGGTACGGACGGCAGGGACCGTGGCCCGCGGCGGGTGCCCGGGGGCGCCGCGCGGACCGGGCGCGCCGGATCAGGCGGCCTTGGTCTCCCAGAAGATGCGGTCGATCTCGGCGATGAGCTCGAGGGCCTTCGCGCCGGTCGCCGGGTCGTTCGACGCCTTGGCGGCCGAGAGGGCCTTCAGGGTGTCGTTGACCAGCTCGTGCAGCTGGGGGTACTTCTCGAAGTGCGGGGGCTTGAAGTAGTCGCTCCACAGCACCGAGACGTGGTGCTTGGCGAGCTCGGCGCGCTGCTCCTTGATGACCAGGGCGCGGGCGCGGAAGTCCGCGTCCTCGTTGGCCTGGTACTTCTCCTGGACAGCCTTGACGGACTCGGCCTCGATGCGGGCCTGGGCGGGGTCGTAGACACCGCAAGGCAGGTCGCAGTGGGCGCTGACCTTCACCTTGGGCGCAAACAGGCGGGAAAGCATTGAGCTTGTCCTCCTCGTGATCGTCTTCTCAGGTGGGAGATTACTCCGTGAGAAAGCGGATTTCGCGAGCGCCCCCTTGGGCTTGGGACAAAAGTCCAGGGTCAGGATGGGAGGGCTGGAGCGACGTACGGGATGACGTGCCGGGAGGTGTCACGTGCCGAAGGGGTGGGTGTCGAGGGTGCCGTTGCGGGTGCCGGTCAAGGTGCGCCTGGGGAACGCCGAGGTCACGGGTCCCTCGATGGTGCCCACGCTGCACCACGGCGACCAACTGCTGGTGCAGTACGGGGCCCGGGTCCGGCCCGGTGGCGTGGTGGTGCTGCGGCACCCCTTCCAGCAGGACCTGCTGGTGGTCAAGCGGGCCGCGGAGCGGCGGCCGGCCGGCTGGTGGGTGCTGGGGGACAACGCCTTCGCGGGCGGTGACAGCACGGACTACGGCGCCGTCCCCGAGGAGCTGGTGCTGGCCGTGGTCCGGCTGCGCTACCGCCCGCGCGACCCCGCTCAGACCTCGCTGGCGGCCCGGGTCTCCTGGGCGCTCTCGGCGCTGCGGCCGGTGCTCGCGGACCGCTCGGCCTCCAGGCGCTTGCGGGCCCGGTAGGCGGCGACGTTGGCGCGGGTGGCGCACCGGTCGGAGCAGTAGCGCCGGGAGCGGTTGGTGGAGGTGTCCAGGTAGGCGTTGCGGCAGGGCGCGGCCTGGCACAGCCCCAGCCGGTCGGCGCCGTACTCGGTGAGGTGGAAGGCCAGCCCCATGCAGGCGATGGCCGCGAAGCCGGCCGTGGCGTTGGAGGGGTGGTCGGCCAGGTGCAGGTGCCAGCGCGGCCGGCCGTGTTCGTCGAGGTAGTCGTGCCCGGAGATCTGCGGGCTGACCGGGAACTCCAGCAGCAGGGAGTTGAGCAGGTCGACGGCGAGGGTCTGGTCGCCGGTGTCGGCCGCCTCGAAGATCGCCCGCAGCCGGGCCCGGACCGCGCGGAAACGGGTGACGTCGGCGTCCGTGGCGCGGCGGGCCGCCGAGGCGTTGGCGCCGAAGAGGCCCCGGACCGCCTCGACGGAGGTCAGCGTGTCCTTGTTGCGGGCCGGCTCCTCGCTGTTGACCAGGCGCACTGCATAGTCCGAGTAATGGGCCAGTTCCACGTGTAGTCCTTACGGTGGCAGGCTGGGGTCGTCACCATGGGCCGGTAATGGCTGCCATGACCTTCAGGGTATTACGTGCCGGGGGTGGTCCGTGCGGTACGGGAAGTATCACGGACGGGCCGCCCCGACGGTTCCCGGACGCCCGGGCCGGTGCCCCCGGCGCCCTGGTCCTAGGTCTCGGGTCGGAACCCGAAAAAGTCGGTCGGACTCGAAGAAGGCCGGGACCCGGGGGACCCCGGACACGCCTCGGGGGCGGTACGGAGATCCGTACCGCCCCCGGGCGCACGCGCGGCTAGAGCACCTTGGAGAGGAACGCCTTGGTGCGGTCGTGCTGCGGGTTGCCCAGGACGTCGCGCGGGTGGCCGGACTCGACCACGACACCGCCGTCCATGAACACCAGGTTGTCGCCGACCTCGCGGGCGAAGCCCATCTCGTGGGTCACCACGATCATGGTCATGCCCGACTCGGCCAGGTCCCGCATGACGTCCAGGACGTCGCCCACCAGCTCCGGGTCGAGCGCCGAGGTGGGCTCGTCGAAGAGCATCAGCTTGGGCTCCATGGCCAGCGCGCGGGCGATCGCCACGCGCTGCTGCTGGCCGCCGGAGAGCTGCGAGGGGTAGTTGCCGCCCTTGTCGCCCAGGCCGACCCGGTCGAGCAGGCGCACGGCGCGCTCGCGGGCCACCGCCTTGGACTCGCCCTTGACCTGGACCGGGGCCTCCATGACGTTCTCTATGGCCGTCATGTGGGGGAAGAGGTTGAAGCGCTGGAAGACCATGCCGATGTCCCGGCGCTGGGCCGCGACCTCGCTGTCCTTCAGCTCGTAGAGCTTGTCGCCCTTCTGCTTGTAGCCCACCAGGTGGCCGTCGACCGAGAGCCGGCCGCCGTTGATGCGCTCCAGGTGGTTGATGCAGCGCAGGAAGGTGGACTTGCCGGAGCCGGACGGGCCGACCAGGCAGAAGACCTCCCGGGGAGCGACCTCGAGGTCGATCCCGCGCAGGATGTGGGCGGTGCCGTAGGACTTGTGGACGCCCTCGGCCTTGACCATCGGCTGGCCGGTCATGCGCGGGCCTCCGGGGAACGCTTGAACATGGTCAGGTTGGCGCGGATCCGCTGGAACGGGGTCGGCGGCAGGTTGCGGATCGAACCGCGGGCGAAGCGGCGCTCCAGGTAGTACTGGCCGACGCTGAAGACGCTCGTCAGGGCCAGGTACCAGATGGAGGCCACGAACAGCATCTCCATGACGGCGCCGGCCGTGTTGCCGATGTTCGACGAGGCGCGCAGCAGCTCGGTGTACTGCACGGCCGAGACCAGCGACGAGGTCTTGAGCATGTTGATGAACTCGTTGCCCGTGGGGGGCACGATCACCCGCATGGCCTGCGGCAGGACGACCCGCCACATGGTCTTGGTCTGCGACATGCCGAGCGCGTGCGCGGCCTCGGTCTGGCCCTCGTCGACCGACTGGATGCCGGCCCGGACGATCTCCGCCATGTACGCGCCCTCGTTCAGGCCGAGCCCCAGGAGGGCGACCATGAACGGGGTCATCACGTCGACCATCTCGTCCTTGTAGAACGGGCCGAGGTTCAGGTAGTGGAAGATCAGCGAGAGGTTGAACCAGACGAGCAGCTGGACGTAGACCGGCGTGCCGCGGAAGAACCAGATGTAGAGCCAGGCCACCGCGCCGGTGACCGGGTTCTTCGAGAGGCGCATCACGGCGAAGAGGATGCCGAGGACCAGGCCGAGGGCCATGGCCGTCACGCTGATCACGACGGTCTTCCACAGACCGCTGAGCACGGAGCTGTCGAACAGCTTGTCCCCGACCGTCGCCCAGATGACGTCGCCCTGGGAGAAGGCGTAGACGAGCCAGCCGAGCAGGGCCACGACCACCACGGCGCTGACGTAGCGGCCGTAGTGGCGGACGGGGATGGCCTTGATCGCCTCGAAGGGGACTTCCGAGGCGGGAGGGCCGGCCGGAGCGGCGGCCGGGCCCTTGTCGATCTTGTCAGTCACAGTGACTGCCCTTCAGTGGAGCGCGGAGGTCACTTGCCGGCGTTGACGGTCGACTGGGTGACGGCGCTGTCCTTGACGTTCCACTTCTCCAGGACCTTGGCGTAGGAGCCGTCCTTGATGATGGCGTCGAGGGCTTCCTTGACGGCGTCGCGGAGCTGCGTGTTGTCCTTGGAGACGCCGATGCCGAAGAGGCCGACGTCCGCCTGGTTGCCGGCGACCTCGAAGTCGTTGCCGCCGCCCGAGGTCTTGGCGATGTACGCCGCGACCGGGTAGTCGTTCAGGTCGGCGACGGCGCCGCCGGCCTTGACGCGGGTCTGCGCCTCGGCGTCGGTGTCGAAGGCCTGGATGGTGAGCTTCTTGGCGCCGCACTTGGTGGCCTGCGCCTTGAAGGTGTCCTCGTAGATCGTGCCGCGCTGGACGGCGACGGTCTTGCCGCAGAGGTCGTCGAGGGACTTGATGCCCTGCGGGTTGCCCTTCTTGACCAGCAGCGAGACGCCGGAGGAGAAGTAGTCGACGAAGTCGATCCCCTTGCCGATCTTCTTGCCGGAGTCGTCGAGGCCGTCCTGGCGCTTCTTGTTGTCCGTCATCGAGGACATGATCAGGTCCTGGCGGCCGGTGTAGATCGAGGTGATCAGGCCGTCGAAGGTGCCGGAGACCATCTCCATCTTGACGCCGAGCTGCTTGCCGAGGGCCTCGGCGATGTCGGGGTCGACACCGACGATCTTGCCTTCCTCGGTGAACTCCATCGGGGCGTAGGCGGCGTCCGTGCCGACCTTGATGACCTTGGAGTCCTGGTACTTCTTCGGCAGCTTCGAGAACAGCGGGGCCGCGCTGGAGCCCGGGGTCTCGGAGGAGGAGGAGCTGCCGCTCTTGTCGGTCTGGTCGCCACAGCCGGCCAGCAGGAGGCTGCCGGCGACCGCGATGGCGCCGACCGCGGCGATCCGGGACCGGGCGGCGGTCGTACGACGGGTGGTGCTTGCGGTCATGAGCTTGTTCCTCCGGCGGGGGTAGGACAGCGGCCGAAAAGAGGTCGGGCACGCACCTTCGAGTGTCGCGACCTCGTGTGATTACGGCATCTTGCCATTCGGACCCCGGGATTCAGACGGCCAGCCAGGTCAAAATCCCATAACGGGTGTCCGGGGATGTCCAACATGCCTGCGGACAAGCGTGATCGAGGCCGGAGATTCCGTCGCCGGAGGGTCTTGACACCGCGCATTTTGCGGTCCGTCTCGGCCAGTGGACGGGCCCTGCCGGACTTATCGGCAAAACCGGACAATGACCGTAGGATCGAGCCGTAATCGACTCGTCTGGGCGAGCGTTCTTCAGGTAGAACAGATCCTTACACCCCTCATCCGGGGCTCAGGGCGCGTGTGCGGCGCGCCCGCGCGTACGAAAACCTCCCCTCTGAGGGACGACGGCCCACCCGCCGGCGGAATTCGGAGCTCGAACGCGGTGCCCGCCCACCCCTGACCCAGGAGTGGCCACCCTCAACGAATAAAGACTTAAGGGGTCAAATAAGTGGCAGCGGAGATCGTCAATCCTCGCAGCGACAGCGTCACGGACAACAATCCGGACGCGGCCTTCGCGTTGCACCGTGGCGGGAAGATGGCCGTGCAGGCCACCGTTCCCGTCCGTAACAAGGACGACCTGTCCCTCGCGTACACGCCGGGCGTCGCGAAGGTGTGCAGCGCCATCGCAGAGCAGCCCGAGCTGGTCTACGACTACACCTGGAAGTCCAACGTCGTCGCCGTCGTCACCGACGGCACCGCCGTGCTCGGACTCGGTGACATCGGGCCGGAAGCCTCCCTCCCCGTGATGGAGGGCAAGGCGATCCTCTTCAAGCAGTTCGGCGGCGTCGACGCGGTGCCGATCGCGCTCGCGACCACGGACACCGAGGAGATCATCGAGACGGTCATCCGCCTCGCCCCGTCGTTCGGGGGGGTGAACCTGGAGGACATCTCGGCCCCCCGCTGCTTCGAGATCGAGCGCCGCCTCCAGGAGGCCCTGGACATCCCGATCTTCCACGACGACCAGCACGGCACGGCCATCGTCACCCTGGCCGCCCTGCGCAACGCCGCCAAGCTCACCGGTCGCACCCTCGGCGACCTGCGCGCGGTCATCTCGGGCGCCGGCGCGGCGGGCATCGCCATCGCCAAGATCCTGGTCGACGCGGGCATCGGCGACGTCTGCGTCACCGACCGCAAGGGCGTGGTCTCCAGCGACCGCACCGACCTCACGGACGTCAAGGCCGAGATCGCGGGCCTGACGAACAAGACCGGGCTCTCCGGCACCCTCGAGACGGCCCTGGCCGGCGCCGACGTCTTCATCGGCGTCTCCGGCGGCACCGTCCCCGAGGAGGCCGTGGCCGCCATGGCGAAGGACTCCTTCGTCTTCGCGATGGCCAACCCGAACCCCGAGGTCCACCCGGACGTCGCCCACAAGTACGCGGCCGTCGTGGCCACGGGCCGCAGCGACTTCCCGAACCAGATCAACAACGTCCTGGCCTTCCCCGGCATCTTCGCCGGCGCCCTCAAGGTCCGGGATGTTCGAACGTTTGTGTCGTATGTGCGAGACGTGGGTGCGCAGACCCCAGCCGTGCCGGTCGGAAATCGCGTCGAGCTGGGCCGCGGCCTGCTCGCACCAGGGCCACTCGGTGGCC
>NZ_JBFBGK010000183.1:0-8040 GCF_040684615.1 Streptomyces sp. NPDC089919 | reverse complement strand
GGCAGCAGAGGCTTGCGGACAGCGCGCCGGCAGAAACTGCGGGGAGCGAGATGGATACGTCTACCTTGGCGAGCCAAGCAAAGACGATCCCGAGGCGGCGGCGAGGGAGATCTCGGTCGACTTGATCAGCGCGACGACCGAGGTGCCGGCGGCCAGGCCCAGGGCCTCGACGGCGTCCTTGGTGATCGCGGCAGTCAGCTCGCCGCCCTCGACGGTGACCTTGACGGAGCCCATGGCACCGCCGGTGGCGACGTCGGTGACCGTGCCGGGGAGCTGGTTGCGGATCGAGATGCCCTCGACCGGGCCGGTGGCGAGGGCGACCTCGGTGGACTTCACGAGCGCCTTCACGGACGAGCCCTCGGCCAGGCCCAGGTCCTTGACCGCGTCGGTGGTGATGGCGGCGGTGATGTCCTGGCCGCCGGTCAGGCGCACCTTCACCGAAGCCATGGCCTCGCCGGCGGTGACGGCGGTGACGGTGCCGGCGATCTGGTTACGGATGGACAGGCTCATGGAAACACGCCTCACAAACTCGGAAACGAAACGGCAGGTACGTATGTGACCTGCGCCATTTCCGACACTACTGGACGAGAATCCGCTCCCGATTCAGGTACATCGCATTCGCCAACCGAACGGCCGCACCCGGGTGGCGGATTCGAGGAGGGTCCCCATACCCGAGTTTCCCCAGCCCCCCGACCCGTCCGACCTGGGACATTCGACTCATCAATCCCTCGGGTCGATTTACTACGGGCGCACCTGGACCGAATTGCAGATGAGGGCTCACGGATGCTCCAGTGGTGGTAAATACCGCCTTGCTGGACCGCCTGCCCTGCATGTGCACGGGGCCCGGACAATCCGAACCGGAGTGAAATCCAGCCATGCGCTCACCTACCGCCGTCCGGCGTCTTGGCGCCACCGCCGGCCTGCTCGGCGGCACCCTCCTGGTCCCCGCTCTGGCCGCCTGCGGCGGCTCGGACGACGCCCCCGCCGCGGCCTCGCCCTCCGCCTCCGACTCGGCGGGCGTGCCGGCGGCCAAGCTGACCGTGCTGGCCGCGGCCTCCCTGACCGACGTGTTCAAGACCGCGGGTGCGGCGTACGAGAAGGCCCATCCGGGCACGAAGGTCACCTTCTCCTTCGCCGGGTCGCAGGAGCTGGCCTCGCAGGTCAAGCAGGGCGCCCCGGCGGACGCGCTGGTCACCGCCGACACCAAGACCATGGACGGCCTCAAGGGCGAGGCGGACGCGGGCCTGGTCTACACGACGGACGCCACCGGGGCGGGCGGCAAGGTCGAGGCGGTCGACATCCCGGACGACCAGAACGCCGTCGCCTCCTACCCGGCCGCCACCCTCAAGGCCACCAAGAACACCGCGGCCGCGCAGGCCTTCGTGCAGTGGCTCTCCTCGCCCAACGCGCAGAAGATCCTGCAGGACGCGGGCTTCCAGAAGCCCTGACCGAGCACGAGCCGCACCGTGATCACCCGTCGCACCGCCCGGCCCCGGCCCCCGCTGGTCCTGGCCCTGCCCGCGCTGCTCGCCGTCGCGTTCCTGATGGTGCCGCTGATCGGGATCCTGGTCCGGACCGAGTGGGGCGAGCTCGGCGCGCACCTCACCACGCCCGGTTCGGTGGAGGCGCTGAAGCTCTCCCTCCTCGTGTCCTTCTGGGCACTGGGGCTCTCGGTACTGCTGGGCGTACCGCTGGCCTGGCTGCTGGCCCGGGTAGACTTCCACGGCAAGGCGCTGGAGCGGTCGCTGGTGCTGCTGCCGATGGTGCTGCCCCCGACGGTCGGGGGCGTGGCGCTGCTGCTCGGTTTCGGGCGGCGGGGGCTGCTCGGCCCGTTCCTCGATGACGCCTTCGGCATCACCCTGCCGTTCCACACCTCGGGGACGGTCGTGGCGGCCACCTTCGTGGCGATGACGGTCCTGGTCGCGCTGCGCGGCCGGTGGACCGGCGGCCACGCCGTCCGCGGCATCCACCACGCCGCGCCCGCCGACGACCCGGTCGTACTGGATCCCGAGCGGGACGAGCGCGCGCTGCCCGCGCCGGAAGGCCGGTGGGCGCTGCACGCCGAGGTGACCGGCTTCAACCGGCTGACCCTGGAGGCGGAGCCCGGCACCACGATCGCTGTCGTCGGCGAGAACGGCGCCGGCAAGACGACCCTGCTCCGCGCCCTGCTCGGCCTCACCCCGCGGGCCCACGCCGACCTGCGGCTGGGCGGCGACGACGTGACCGCGATGCCGCCGCACCGGCGAGGGGTGGCCTGGGTGCCCCAGGACGGCGCCCTCTTCCCGCACCTGACCGCCCCCGGCAACACCGCGTACGGCCTCCGGGCCCAGGGCGTGGCCCGGGCCGAGGCCCGGGAGGCGGCCCGGGTGTGGCTGGACCGGCTCGGCGTGGGCCACCTGGCGGGCCGCAGGCCCGCGCAGCTCTCCGGCGGCCAGGCCCAGCGGGTGGCGCTGGCCCGGGCGCTGGCCGCCCGGCCCCGGCTGCTGCTCCTGGACGAGCCGCTGGCCGCCCTCGACCAGACCACCCGGGCCCGGGTACGGCACACCCTGCGCACGCACCTGGCCGGCTTCGGCGGGGTCTGCCTGATCGTCACCCACGACCCGGTGGAGGCCGTCTCGCTGGCCGACCGGGTACTCGTCCTCTCCGACGGCCGCGCCCTGCAGTACGCCTCGCCCGCGGACGTGACGCGCAACCCGCGCTCGCCGTGGGTGGCCCGGATGCTGGGCCGCAACGCCTGGCCCGGCACCACCACCGCCGACGGCGTCAAGCTCGCCGCCGGCGGGGCGGTGGTGGTCGCCGAGCCCTGCCCGGAGGGCTCCGACGCGCTGGCCATCGTCGCCCCCGAGGCGGTCTCCCTGCACCGGGAGCAGCCGGCCGGCAGCCCGCGGAACGTGTGGTCGGGCACCGTCCGCGAGGTCACCGCGGCCGGCAGCCGGCTGCGGGTCCTGGTCTCCTCGCCGGCCGTGGCCGACGTGGTCGCGGAGATCACCCCGCAGGCGGCCGCCGAGCTGGGGATCGCCGACGGCACCGCGGTGTGGTGCAGCGTGAAGGCCACGGAGATCACCGTCGTGACCCTCTGACCCGGCGGAGGCCCGTTACGCGCCGGGGCCCTCGTCGCCCTCGCGGCGGCTGCCGAAGTTGCCGTAGCCCTTCATGTCGTGCGGGGAGAGCCGGTCGCCGTCGTCGGGGAACGCCGTGCCGTCCGGTTCGCGCCGCTCCTCGACGTGCTGGGGGTGGACGGGCGGCCGTACCGGATTGCGCGGGGGCGGCGGCTCGGCGGCGCGCCGCCGGATGCCCCACCAGACGGCCAGCACCAGCAGGAGCGCCACGACGATGCCCACGGCCAGCAGTCCGCCGCCGGCTCCGGCGGCGGCCAGCGGGAGGGAGGAGGTGTCCATAGGTCTGCCTTTCCCAAACGTGAGGTCGGTCCACGGCTGATCACGATGTCCCGCTGCTCCCCCGATCCGGGCCGGTCATGCGCCCCGTACCCGTGCCGTTCCCGAGGCGGAGCCGTCGGGGCCGGCGGCCGCCCGGTCCTGCGCCCAGGCAACCCGCCCCAGCGGTACGGGGGTTCGCCGACGGATCCGGCGCGGCCGGGGCGGTTTGCGGTACGGGCGGCAGGACATACGCGGCAGCAGAACGGCCCGGGACGAGAAGACCGGGAGCCGGCCCCGCGGCCGGCGCGCCACCGCCCGCCGGGAGGAGAAGGAATGAGCACCTACGTCTACGGCATCGCACGAGCCGGACAGAAGCTGCCTGACGCGCTGGCGGGCATCGGCGAACCACCCCTGCCCGTCCGCGCCGTACGCGCCGGACAACTGGTGGCACTGGTCAGCGACGCGCCCACCGAACTCAAGCCCGAGCGCCGCGACCTGCTGGCGCACCAGCGGGTGGTGATCCAGGCCGGCGGCACCGGCCCGGTCCTCCCGCTGCGCTTCGGCGGGGTCTCCCCCGACGACGACACCGTCACCTCCGTCCTGGCGGAGCACGAGGAGAGCTACCTGGAGCGGCTGACGGAGCTCGAGGGCAAGGACGAGTTCAACGTCAAGGCCTCGCACCTCGAGGAGGACGTGCGCGCGACCGTCCTGACCGGCGACCCGCGGCTGCGGTCCGTGCAGCAGGACCTGCGCGACGCCGGCGGCGGCACGCACGCGCAGAAGCTGGCCTTCGGCGAGATGGTCGCCGCCGCCGTGGCGGCCCGGGAGCAGGCCGATGCCGTGCTCGTGGCGGAGGCGTTGCGGCCGTACGCCCGTGCCGTGCGGCACGGACCGGAGGGCACCGATTGGCTGGCCAACCTGTCCTTCCTGGTGGCCCGGGAGGACCAGGAGCACTTCCTGGAGGCGGTCCGGGGCGTCCACGAGCAGCACACCCACCTGCAGGTCCAGGTGACCGGCCCGCTCCCCCCGTACAGCTTCGCGGAGGTGGGCTGACGGTGGGACTGCTCACGACCGGGACCGCCTCGAAGGGGCCCGCCGGGCGCCGGAGCCCCACAGCGTCAGGAGCGGGTATGAGCGAGCCGGAGCTGTTGTACGTGTACGCGGTCGTGGCCGCGGCGGACGCCGCCGTCCCGCAGCTCCCGGAGCTGGCCGGGGTCGAGGGGGTGGACGGCGGGGCGGACGGCCCCGCCCCCGGCCCCCGGGCGGTCGGCGACGGCGTGCTCGCGGCGGTGGTGGACCCGGTCGAGCACGCGTACTTCGAAGAGGCCGCGCTGCACCTGCGCCTGGAGGACCTGTCCTGGCTGGCCGGCCTCGCCCGGGCCCACCACCGGGTGGTGACCGCGCTGGGCGGGGCGCGCACCACGGTCCCGCTGCAGCTGGCGACCGTCTGCCGGGGCGAGGACGGCGTCCGCAGGCTGCTCCGGGAAGGCCGGGAGCGCCTGCTGGCCGCCCTGGCCCGGCTGGAGGGGACCGAGGAGTGGGGGGTGAAGCTGTACGCGGACCCGGCGGGCCCCGAGGTCCCCGAGGTCCCGGTGCCGGCGGCCGGCGGGGCCCCCGCCACCGGTCGGGACCACCTCCGGCGGCGGCTGGGCGACCGGCGCCGGCACGAGGAGCGGACCGCTTCGGCCGCGACCACGGCCGAGGCCGTCCACCGGCGCCTGACCGCCCTCGCGGCCGAAGCGGTCCTGCACCCTCCGCAGCGCGCCGGGCTGGTGAAGCCCGAGCCGTCCGGGACGCCCGAGGAGGCCGGCCCGCCCGAGGTCAACGTCCTCAACGCGGCCTACCTGGTGCCCCGTGACGACCGCCCGGACTTCCTCGAACGGCTGCCCGGACCCGAGGAGTTGCCCGCCGGGATGCGCGCCGCGCTCACCGGCCCCCGGGTCCCGTACTCCTTCACCCACATCAGCGACGGCACCCGGGACGCGGAGGGCCGGGAGGGGGGTCCGCGGTGACCGACCACGGACGGATCCGCCCCGGTGTACCTGGCGGACCGGCTGTTGACCGGCTGTGGACCGGCGGCGGGCTGGAGCCGGAGGAACTGAACATCCGCCTCGGCCCGCTGGGCACCCTGCTCTGCGCTCAGCGGGGGCTGAGCAGGCAGAACTCGTTCCCCTCGGGGTCGGACAGGATCGACCAGGAGATGCCGGACTGGTCGATCCCCGGGTCGCCGGCGCCCAGGGAGCGCAGCCGTGCCTCCTCGGCCGCGAAGTCGTCGCCGCGGTAGGGGCTGATGTCGAGGTGGACGCGGTTCCACACGGTCTTGGCGTCGGGGGTGCGGACGAATTCCAGGTACGGGCCGACGCCCTGGGCCGAGCGCAGGCTCGCCTGGGCGTCGCCGACCTCGTGCAGCGTCCAGTCCATCGCCGCGTCCCAGAACCGGGCCTGCTCGCGCGGGTCGGCGCAGTCCACCACCACCGCGGCCACCGGCCCGGTGTCCCGGTAGCGCGGGCGGGGCTCCAGGACGCAGAACTCGTTGCCCTCCGGGTCGGCCATGACGGTCCAGGGGACGTCGCCCTGGCCCACGTCGGCGAGGGTCGCGCCCAGGTCCTGCAGGCGCGCGACCAGCTCCTTCTGGTGGGCGTCCGAGGTGGTGGCCAGGTCGAGGTGGACCCGGTTCTTCACCGTCTTGGGCTCCGGCCGGGCGATGATGTCGATGCACACGGCCACCGGGTCGGGGTAGGCGAAGCCCACGGGCTCGAGGTTGGTCACCCCGGGCCCCTCGCTGTCCGTCCCCCAGCCGAGCGCCGCCGCCCAGAACGCGCCGAGCGCGGCGTCGTCGTGGGCCTTCATGTTGATCTGCACGAGTCGCGTAGCCATGACCATGATCCTAAGAGGCGTAACCGGGCCCGCCGCGGCCGCCCCCGCGCGTCGCGGCGGGGTGGGGCGGTCGGCTGCGAGCATGGGCGGATGTCCGAGGAACCGAACCCGATCACCGAGCTCTGGCCGCGCGTGCCGGCCGGGGCCACCGACTGGCTGCTGGAGCTGTGCGGCGACGGTCTGACCGGCTTCCTGCCCCCGGCGCTGCCCGACGCGGCGTGGGTGCTCAACGCCATGTACGAGCACGAGCAGGGGCCAGCAAACGTGTCGTACCACGAGCACCGCCGGGCGGGCCTGGCCGACGGCAGCATCGCCCCCGACATCGTCGGCGGCGTCGACCTGGACGAGGGGACGGTCTCGACCGGAGGGGGCCTGGGCCGCGCCCGGCACCCCGGCCCCGGCTGGCGGCGGCTGCGCTGGAGCGAGCTCGCCCGCCGCACCGGCGACCCGGCCGTACCCGAGGGCCTGCTCCCCTCCTACCGCTGCTTCCCCTCGGTCAAGAGGAAGGGCAGCTGGCCGCTGGGCATCGTCCCGCCCACCGAGGGGAGCCTGGACCGCGAGACCTGGTTCCGGCTGATCGCCCTCCTCACCGCACACAGTCCGGCCGGTGCCGACACCCGCTGCCTGGCGTACTACAACCCGATCTCGGTCGGTGCCCGCGACTACGCCGACCTCCACGTGCACGCCGGCCGGCTCGGGGACGCCGGGACCCTCTACGACCGGTACGAGGCGGACTTCAGTCCGGCCAACCTCTGGGCCGAGGACCGCTCCTGGGTCCTGTGCACCGACTACGACCTGTGGGCCACCAAGGTCGTCGGTCCCCCCGAACTCGTCGGCGCACTGCTGGCGGACCCCGAGATCGAGGCGGTCCGGCTGCCCTGGGCGCACTGACGCGACGCGCTCGGTCCGCCGACAACCTGCCTGCATCCAGCCGCAGTTCGGGGGTAAGCGCGGCCGTATGAGCCGGACAACGACGCGGATCAAGGACAGGTTCAAGGAACGCGTGCACGCGGCGCGCAGCGGTCGGCGGCGCCCGCCGAAGCGGCCGCCGCAGCCGCCGCGCCAGACGTGGGAGGCCTTCGCGGAGAACGACCGGGCGCATCCCGCACTGCGGGCGCTCGCCATGGTGGCGGCCTTCGTCGCCACCGTGGGGTTCAGCGTGGTGCTCGCCCACCTCACCCTCCAACCCTCGGCGGCATCCGTCGAGTTGGTGCACAGCAACGTACACCCCGGACGCTCCATCAGCCTCTACCTGGGCGACGCCCCGGCCCGGGACGCGATCCGCCAGCTGGGCGGCAACCTGCTGCTGGGCGTGCCGTTGGGCGTCCTGCTGCCCGTACTGGTGCCGCCCGCGCGGGGGTTGTTGCGGGTGGCCGTGGTGACGGCCGTGCTCATGATGCTCGTCGAGCTCATCCAGGGCGCCCTCGTCACGGGCCGGGCCTTCGACGTCGACGACGTCATCCTCAACACGACCGGCGCGCTGCTGGGCTACCTGCTGCTCGGCCGGCGGCTGGGCCGCGCGGTACACCGGCGCCGCCGGCACTGGTGGCACCGCTGGACGCACCGGCCGGCCCGCCTGCCCGAATGAGCCCGTGCCGGTCGCCGGCCCCTGTGCACGAGTGAACCCCCCGACGCCGCCAGAGTCGCCGGACGACCGGCCCGGACGGGATCGTGACCCGCGAGGATGGAGTCGCTGACGGCCTCGGGGCACGACGGCGAGGACCCGGCGAAGCTGTTCGCCGCTCTCGGCTTGCCGGCGGTCGGGACGATCGATATTCCATTGACC
>NZ_JBFBGK010000182.1:0-8419 GCF_040684615.1 Streptomyces sp. NPDC089919 | reverse complement strand
TGCCGCGATCTTGACGGGGTTGGACTCGGTGGTGGTGCCGCCGCCGACGCCGGTGGCGACATGGCCCCGCGGCTCCCGGCCGGTGCCGGGGTGCTTGCGCCGGCTCGCCGTGCTCCTCTCGCTCGGCGCCGCCGCCGTGCTCCCCGCGGCCCCCGCGGGGGCGGCCCCCGCCCCCGTGCCCGGCGCGCTAGCCCCCCACACCCTGACCGCCGCCTACACCGCCGGGGTCTCCTCCGGGGGCTACCTGGCCACCCAGCTGCACATCGCCTACTCCGGGACCTTCGCCGGCTCCGCGGTCTTCGCCGCCGGACCGTACGACTGCGCGCAGGGCGACCTCTACCGGGCCCAGTACGCGTGCATGAAGACGTACCAGGACCTCCAGCTCGACCAGCTCGAACGCACCACCCGCGACTGGTCCGCCCAGGGCCTGGTCGACCCCGTCGCCAACCTCGCCGGCGACCCGGTCTACGTCTTCAGCGGGACCAGGGACAGCACCGTCGAGCAGCCGGTAGCCGGTGCCCTGGCCGCGTACTACGGGCGGTTCGGCGCCCGGGTGCGGTACGAGTCCTCGACCGCGGCCGGGCACGCCTGGATCAGCCCGCTGGGGCCGAACCCGTGCACCGTCACCCGCAGCCCGTACGTCAACTCCTGCGGGATCGACGCCGAACGCGACCTGCTGGGCCACCTCATGGGCACCGTCGCCGACCCGGCGCCCGCGGCCGGCGGCTCCCTGATCCGCTTCGACCAGAACCGGTACGTGCCCGGCGGCTCGGCCGCCGCCGTCTCCATGGACGACGCGGGCTTCCTCTACCAGCCCGCCGGCTGCGCCGACGCGGCCACCCCCTGCCGGCTGGTGGTGGCCCTGCACGGCTGCAAGCAGGGGTACTCGTACCAGTCCTTCGGCACGACCTTCATCGACACCGCGCACCTCGACGAGTACGCGGACACCAACCACCTGCTCGTCCTCTACCCCCAGGCAGTGCCCACCGCCACCCTCGACAACCCCAACGGATGCTGGAACTGGTGGGGTTACCTCGGCGACACCGCGTACGCGCACCACGGCGGCAAGCAGCTCGAGGCCATCATGAACATGGTCCGCGCCCTCGGCGGTGCCGGCACCGAACCGCCCGCCCCCACCAGCGTCACCCTCCCGTCCGTGGACGCCCAGGACGGATACGTGAAGGCCGCCCCCGACGGCTCCGGCGCCGCCGTCGGCACCCTGGAGGGCAGCTCCGGCCTGGCCCTGGGCCGCGGCGCCGACGGCAAGGACAACCGCACCCTGCTCTCCTTCGACACCTCCCGCATCCCCGCGGGCAAGCAGCTCGTCCGGGCGTACCTGAGCACCACCCGGGCCGGCGGCTCCGGAGACCCCTGGGCCTCGCCGCCCGGCAACCGCCTGCTGCTGGACCTGCGCACCGGCTGCTTCGGCAGCTCCTGTGCCACCGAGGCGGCCGACTGGGGCGCACCCGCCACCGTCCCGGCCGCCGCGGAGCTCCCGGCGGGGAGCGGGCGGTCCACGGACCTGTCCGCCGCGGCCCTGGCGGCCCTCGACCGGACCGGCACCACCCAGCTCAGGCTGCGCTTCGCCACGCCCCAAAGCGCGACGGCGTACCTCTTCCTCGCCACCGCGCCCCGGCCCGCGCTGACGGTCGAGTACCGCTGACGACGCGACGAGGGCCCGGCCCGGCACCGCGCGCTGCGGTGCCGGGCCGGGCCCCCGGTTCGTGCTCCCGTGCCGGTCGTCAGCGCGAGGGGCAGGCGGCCTGGACGACCTTGCCGGCCTTCGCGGTCGCCGTCGCCGGATCCAGGGCCAGGCACTTGCCGGTCCACTGGTTGACGAAGTAGTAGCTCCGGCCGGCGTCGTTGGGCATGACGTTCCACAGCTGGCTGCCGGAGAAGTTCTTGGTCTCGCAGGGCCACCAGAACAGCTGGGTGCCGTTGCCGGGAGGCGTGCCGTTGTTGTACGGGACCGTCAGGCAGGTGCCGTTCCCGGCCTTGATCCAGTAGTAGCCCTTGCCGTCGTAGTCCGGCTTGGTGGCCGTCCACTGGTGGCTGCTGGGCACCGGGTCGGCGCAGGCGCGCTGGGTCACCAGGCCGCCGCTGCCGTCGGAGAACTCGTCACCGCGGACCATGCACCGGTTCGAGCCCACGGTGCTGCGGTACTGCTTGCCGTTGACCACCCACACCGCCGGGTCCGGCGGGTAGACGTAGCCGGCGATGTTGAGGTCGTCCACCGCCGACATCGGGGTGATCCCCGAACGGTCGCTGACCTGGTAGAAGTTCACCGCCACGAAGTTCGGGACCCGCTCGGCGACGTCCTTGCACGTCTCGATGCGCTTCTTGAGGGCGCTGCCGTTGTCACGGGGCGCGGACGGCGCCGGGTCGATCTCGTCCGAGTTGAACTGGTTCATCGTGAACAGCGGGGTGAGGCCCTTCGTCCCCGGCATGGTCTTGGTGTTCAGCGGCTGGCTGTGGTCCCGGACCGCGCAGCCGTTGGGGGTGCCCTTGATCCCGTAGCCGTACTTGTTCTCGACGGTGTGGGTCCAGGTGTTCATCAGCGTGCCGGAGCCGAGGGCCGTGTCGTCCCAGCTGTCCTGGAAGATCACCAGGCGCTGGTCGTCGGCGACCATGTCGCGCAGGCGCGGCCAGTTGTTGCTGAAGATGCCGTACTTGTTCTGGTTGAACAGGTACTTGCTGCCGCCCGAGGCGTTCAGCATGTTCGTGATGTCCCTGGTCAGGGTCTCCTGGCTGGCGTAGTTCTCCAGGAAGACGGTCACCACTTCCTGCGGGTTCTTCTTGAGGAAGTTGACGATGGTCAGCAGCGCGACCTTGAAGTCGTCGTAGCAGAAGAGGTTGCTGCCGTGGCACATCTCGACGGGACCGTTGCCATTGGGGTCGTAGGTGTCGAGCATCAGCGCCCGCACCCCGCCCTCGAGCTGCTGCTTGATGGTCTCCGACTGGTCCGGGTTCATCGGTGAACCCGCGTTGCCGCTGGCGTAGGAGTTGTGCGTGGTCAGCCAGGACCACTGGTCGTAGCGGCTGTAGCCGTACTTGCTGTCCGCCGCGACCGCGCCGGTCGGCGCGGTCAGTGCCGAGGCCAGGACGAGGAGCGGCAGCACCGGCAGGACGAGCAGGCGCAGCAGGCGGGAGCGGTGGAAGGCTCCCGGGCGAGGCACGGCACCTCTGGTTCTCATGTGAAAGTTCCCCTGATGGAAAGCGGCCGCCGGCGTCGGCGGGTGCGGTACGGCGACCAGAGTGCGGAAGGTCCCGGAGCCCGGCGCCGGTTCACCCGCCAGGGGGTGGCAGGGCGGCGCCGGACCCGTCCGAGGGGAGCTGGTCGTGCCCCCGGCTCGGATGCCCCCAGCCAACCGCACGGAAGCGGAGCCGGACCATGCAGTTCCACCCGCAGAAGTACGGGCGCGGCTACTTTTGCCGCCTCCGCCCCCGCCCGCCTGCGGCGATATACCCACGGTGATTGTCGGCGGGACCGTCTACGCTGTGCCTCTCCCGGCGATCGATGAGGGGGGGAACCTCGCGATCGCGCTCCTTCACGCGTCCGCGAGGTGACACGCCATGACATCAGCCGTCCCTGCCCGGGACACCGGTCCCGCCGACCCGCCCCCGGCGGCCAACAGCTTCCAGGTCGACCTGCGCGGCCTGGTCGACCTGCTCTCGCACCACCTCTACTCCAGCCCGCGGGTGTACGTCCGCGAGCTGCTTCAGAACGCCGTCGACGCGGTCACCGCCCGCACGGCCCACGACCCGGCCGCGCCCGTGCGCATCCGGCTGGCCGCCGAGGCCGGCCGGGTGTCCATCGAGGACAGCGGCATCGGCCTGACCGAGGCCGAGGCCCACTCCCTGCTCGCCACCATCGGCCGCAGCTCCAAGCGCGGCGGGGAGCACGGCCTGGAGACCGCCCGCCAGGAGTTCCTGGGCCAGTTCGGCATCGGACTGCTGGCCTGCTTCGTGGTGGCCCGCCGGATCCGGGTGGTCACCCGCTCGGCCCGCGACCCGCAGGCCCCGCCCGTGGAGTGGCTGGCCTGCGACGACGGCTCGTACACCGTCCGCGTCCTGCCGCCCGAGGCCCGGCCCGAGCCCGGCACCACCGTGGTCCTGGAGCCCCGGCCCGGCGCCGAGGAGTGGACCGAGCCGGCCCGCGTCGAGCAGCTGGCCCGGGACTTCGGCGCCCTCCTGCCGTACGACATCACCTTCGAGGACGGCTCCGGCACGGCCCGCCCGGTCACCGACCGCCCCGCCGTGTGGGAGCGAGCCTTCCCCACCCCGGCGGCCCGCCGCGCCGCCCTGGCGGGGCACTGCGCCGCGCTCTTCGGCTTCACCCCGCTCGACGCCATCGACCTCGACCTGCCGGTGGCCGGCGTGCGCGGCGTGGCGTACGTCCTGCCCGAGGCGACCAGCCCGGCCCACCGGGCCGGCCACCGCGTCCACCTCAAGGGCATGCTGCTCACCGACCGGGCGGACAACCTCCTGCCCGACTGGGCCTTCTTCGTCCGCGTCGTCCTCGACACCGACGTACTGCGCCCCACCGCCTCCCGCGAGAACCTCTACGACGACGAGACCCTGGCGGCCGTCCGCGACGCCCTCGGGCAGCGGGTCCGGCACTGGCTCGGCGAACTGGCCGCCGGCGACCCCGAGCGGCTGGCCGCCTTCCTCGGCGTGCACCACCTGGGCGTGAAGTCGCTGGCCCGGCACGATGCCGAGCTGCTGGGCCTGATGCTGCCCTGGCTGCCCTTCGAGACCAGCGACGGCCGGGTGAGCCTGGCCGAGTTCGCCACCGCCCACCCCGAGGTCCACTTCACCCGGACCGTCGAGGAGTTCCGCCAGATCGCCCCGATCGCGGCCGCCCACGGCCTCGGCGTGGTCAACGCCGGCTACACCTACGACGCCGACCTGCTCGCCCTGCTGCCCGCGGTCCGCCCCGGGGTCACGGTCCGCGAGCTCGACGCCGGGGCCGTCACCGACCGGCTCGACCCCGTCGACCCCACCGACGAACTGGCCCTGGCCGGCTTCCTCGCCACCGCCCGCACCCGGCTCGACCCGCACGCCTGCGACGTCGCCCTGCGCGCCTTCCAGCCGGTCACCGTCCCCGCTCTGTACCTCGACGACCGCCAGGCCCGCCACGAGCGCGACCTCGGCACCGCCGAGGAGAGCGCCGACGCGCTGTGGCAGGACATCCTCGGCGCCTTGCGCGGCAGCGCCCCGCGCGCCCGGCTGGTCCTCAACCACGACAACCCGCTGGTGCGCCGGATCGCCGCGCTGCCCGACCCGGACCTCACCGGCACCGCCGTCGAATCCCTCTACGGCCAGGCCCTGCTGATGGCCCAGCGGCCGCTGCGCCCCGCCGACTCCACCCTGCTCAACCGGGCCTTCCTCGGGCTCCTGGAATGGGCCACCCACCCCGCCGCGCCGAGCGCCGCACCCGAGAAGGACCAGAAGTGACCAGCCTGAGCATCCGTGAGATCTACCAGGGGCTCGAGGAGAACGAGCAGTCCCCCTACGGCGCCGCCCGCAACGCCCACGCCGAGGCCCTGTGCACCGCGGCCGAGGCCAGCGGCGACCGCGGCCTGTTCCGCACGTCCCTCGCCGTCCTCATCGAGGCCTACGAGTACAGCGCCGAGCGCGCCAAGCTGGTGGTGCCCTTCGCCCGGCTGCTCCAGGAGTACGACCGGGACCCGGCGGCCTTCGGGCGGAGCGACACCCACGGCCTGTTCTGGCGGTTCAAGTGGGTGGCCGGCCTGATCGTCAGCTCCCCGGACATCCCCGTCGCCACCGCCACCCGCTGGCTGGAGGACATGGGCCGCCGCTACCGGCTCGCCGGCTACAGCGAGCGCGCCGTGCACCAGGCGGAGTTCCACCTCGCCGACGCCATCGGGGACACCGCGCGCGCCGACCGCGCGATCGAGGCCTGGCGGGCGGCGGAGCGGGACGCCATGAGCGACTGCCACGCCTGCGAGATCCACACCCAGGGCCGGCACCGCGCCCTCCAGGGCCGCGACGAGCAGGCCATCGAGGTCTGGGAACCGGTGCTCGAAGGCCGCCAGGTCTGCCGGGAGGAACCGCACCGGGTCCTCGCCCGGGCCCTGCTGCCGCTGCTCCGGCTCGGCCGGCACGACCAGGCCCGCGCCTACCACCTGCGCGGCTACCGCATGACCCGGGGCAACGAGAGCCTGATGCGGGCCGTCGGGGAGCACATCGAGTTCTGCGCCCTGACCGGCAACGAACCCCGCGGCCTGGAGATCCTGGCCGAGCACGCCGGCTACGTGGAGCGGGTGGTCTCCCCGGGCGTACGGCTGGAGTTCGCCGGGGGAGTCCTCGTCCTGCTGCGCCGGCTGACCGAGCTGGGGCACGGCGACCGGCCGGCCGTCCCGTACCAGGGCGCGCCGCGCACCGTCGCCGAGCTGTCGGCCCTGCTGCACGCCGAGGCGACCGGGATCGCCGGCCGCTTCGACGCCCGCAACGGCAACACCCACATCTCCGACCAGCTCCGCGCCCGCATCGCCGGCGCGCCGCTGGTCGAGGCCCTGCCGCTCGGGGTCCGCAGCACCCCGCTGCCGACCGCCGCGCCGGGGACGGCCGCTGCGCCGGTCGCGGCTGCGACCGCACCGGGTGTCGAGCCGCTGGCCGGCCTCGTCGCGCGGGCCCGGGCCGCCCGCCGGGCCGGCCACCCGACGGCCACGGCCCTGTGGGACCAGGTGGCGGCCCGCACCGGCGCGGGCGAGGAGCTGCCGGAGGACCCGGCGCTGGTCGGGGACCTCCTGGAGCGCCGGGCCATCCGTACCGGCCGCGCCGGGGACGACGCGGGGGCCCGCGCCCTCTTCGAGCAGGCGCAGGCCGCGCACACCGCCGTCGGCGAGGCCTCGCGCGCCGCCTTCGCGGCCCTGGGCGTCGCCGGTGCCGCCGCGCACGGCGGCGCCGCTCCCCAGGAAGTCCGCGCCCTGCTCGCCGAGGCGGAGCGGGCCGCGGGGTCGCTCGACCCCGCGGACCCCGACCGGACCCGCCGGATCGCCGCCGCCCGGTTCAGCGTCCTGCGCATCGAGGCTGCCCTGCGCCATCAGGAGGCCGAGGTCCACCCGGCGGGCCCGGACGCCGAGTTCGTGACCGGTCTCGAGGCGTTCGTCGCCGCGTTCGGGCAGGCCGCGGGGGCGGACGGGGCGCAGACCGCCGACCTGGTCGCCGAGGCCGAGACGCAGCTGGCCCGGATCGCCCTCGGCGCGGGGCGCACCGAGCACGCCGAGGCCCTGCTGGAGTCGGCGGCCGAGCGGGCCCTCGCCGCCGGCCATCCCTGGGAGACCGTCGCCCCGCTCACGCTGCGGGCCGGACTGCTGACCGCCCGCGGACAGTTCGCCGCGGCCGAGGAGGCCGCCCGGACGGCCCTGGGCCACACCGGCGAGGCCACCGACGCCGAGGAGGCGGCCGAGGCGCTGCTCACGCTCGTGGACGTCCTGCTGGCGGGCGAGGGCCGGGCCGAGGAGGCCGCCGGGCACGCGCTGGCCGCGGTGCACCGGCTCGACCGGGCCGGGCTCACCGCGACCGCCGGGGCCAGGGCCCGGCAAACCCTCGCCCAGGCGTACGCCGACGCCGGGCGCACGGCCGAGGCGGCCGAAGTGCTCCAGTCCGCCGTGGCGGACCTGGTCGCCCTCGACGACCGGGAGGGCATGTCCGCCCGCCGCTTCCTGGGCGGGCTCCTCTGCGACGTCCAGGACTGGCGGGGCGCCGCCGAGCAGTACCTGCTGGCCGCCGAGACCGCCGGGGCCTGGGACCACACCCACCTCCAGGCGCACTGCGCCCAGGCCGCCGCGGACGCCCTGTCCCGGGCGGGGCTGGGCCGGGAGGCGGCCGCGGCCTACGAGCGGGCGGTCGCGCTGTGGGGCCGGACCGGCGACGAGCCGGTCGCCGAGGTGCGCTGCCTGCGCTCGCTCGCCTGGCTGGCCGTCCGGGACGGCGCGGACGACGAGAACACCGCCCGGGGACGGCAGTTGATGGACCGGGCCCTGGCGGTCCTGGACGGTGCCGCCGCACCGCAGGACCCGGCACTGCGCTACGAACGCGCCCAGACCTGGCAGCAGACCGGCCAGCTCATCGCCGAACGGGTCGACGCCGCCGACCCGGTGGCGGAAGCGCCGGAGGACGCCCCCGCTCCCGCCGCCCCGTTGGCGCCCGAGCAGCGCGACGTCCTGCGTGCGGAGGCGGTGTCCCTGTGGGAGCGGGCCGCCGCGCTGTACGAGGAGTTCGGCGAGGAGGCCCTGGAGCAGCGCTACCAGTGCGTCGTGGCCGCCGCCTGGACCGACCAGGCCCGGGGCCGGGCCGCCGCCTCCGCCGCCCTCTTCCTCATGTCCAACCCCTACGTCACCGGCTCGGTCCTCACCATCGACGGCGGCCAGTCCCTGTTCTAGGCCCCTAC
>NZ_JBFBGK010000181.1:0-8568 GCF_040684615.1 Streptomyces sp. NPDC089919 | reverse complement strand
TCGCGGAGCCGCCTGCGCGGGAGCGGCGGGGCAGTCCCGGCCGGGCGGCCGCCGCGAAGGCGGCCGGCCGAGCCGGTGTCAGAAGGCGGGAAGCCTCGGCACGCAGGGCGCCGCCGGCGCCGAGGGGTCCAGGGCCTGGCCGACCAGGCCGATCGCGCGCGGGCTGTACGACATGCTCAGGTGGGCGGAGAGGTCGACGAAACAGCCGTCCTGCAAGGTGACGTTGTGCACCGTCGCGCCGGGGCCGGCGGTCAGGAACGTGCTCCGCCAGGGGGTGGTGATCTCGTCGTACATCGTGGCGATCACGGTGTACTCGATCCCGGGGACCGTGTCCCCGTCGGCGTTGAGCTCCCTGATGAAGTCGGACTTCTCGTACTGCTGGACGCCCGCCTTGCCCAGGGGGCCGGCACCGGACTCCAGGATGCCGAGCTTGTCGGCGAGGATGTCGAAGCCGCTCATGGTGGTGCCGTGGTTGGTCGCGCCGAGCTGCACGACCTTCTTGACCTTGTTCTTCGACGGGTCGGCCGGGTCCGCGCCGCCGTCCGCCTTGAGGTACCAGCGGGACAGGGTCCCGCCCTGGGAGTGGCCGACGAGGTCCACCTGGGCGGCGCCGCTGGCGGCCAGCACCCTGTCCACGAAGGCGGCCAGCTCTTTGGAGGACTCCTTGATGTCCCCGTACCCCTTGACGGTGGGCGCCAGCGCCACCCCCGCGTCGTCGGTGTCCCCGAAGTCGAGGGCGTAGACGCAGTAGCCCTGGGCCTTCAACTCGGGGGACATCCGCGACCAGTTGTTGTACCGGTTCTCGTAGGTGCCGTGGACCAGGACCACCGGCCGCGGGTGCGCGGCGCCGGGACGGCAGTTCCAGTCGTTCGCGCCCGGCGGATCGATGTCGAGGTGGAGGATCGAATGGACCATGGCGGGAAGGAAGTTGTCCTGCACGGGCCCGGTCTCCGCGGCCGCGGACGTGGCGGTGGCCAGGACCCCCGCCGCGGCGAGGCCACCGGCGGCGCTGAGGATTCTCGATATGCGCACAACGGCTCCTGAGTAGTGGGGAACTCGGATCACGCGCGCCATCCTCCCCGCCCCCCACCCGAGGAAGAAATGCCTCCGCCCTCCCCGCCGACCGGTGCGCCGCCGTTCCAGGAGCCCGAGGGGTCAGGCGGCCGGGCGGAATTCCTCGGCGAGTTCGCGGAAGACGGCCGTGTTGTGGGTGAAGGCGCGGTTGCACTCCTCCACCACGCGGCGGCGTTCCAGTTCGTCGACGGGGAGGGCGTCCAGGAGGGCGCGGTACTCGCGCTTGAAGGCGGCGGGGTTGGCGATCTCGTCGAAGACGTAGAAGCGGACCCCGTCGCCCTTGCGGGTGAAGCCCCAGGTCTTCTCGGCGGTGCTCCGGATGATCTGACCGCCCGACAGGTCGCCGAGGTAGCGGGTGTAGTGGTGGGCGACGTACCCGGCGGGCCAGTGCCGCGCGCAGTGCGCGATGCGCTCGGCGTAGGCGCGGGTGGCGGGCAGCGCCGCCAGGCCCGCGCGCCAGTCGGGCCCGCGCAGGTGCGCCAGGTCCTGTCCGAGGGCCGGCAGGCGCCGCAGGCGGGGCTGCCGGAACGGCCCGGCCACCGGGTCGGCCGCCGGCTGCGCCTCCTCCAGCGCCCGGTACACGAACCACAGTTGCTCCGTGTACCGGGCGTACGCCGCGATGCCCAGCCGGCCGCCGAGGAGGTCGCTCATGAAGCCGGAGTTCTCGGCCTCGGTGTGCTGCTCGTGCGAGGCGGCCCGGATCACCGCCGAGAACGGCGTGGTGCCGGCCCCGGCGAGCGGGTCCTGGGCGGCGTCGGTGGCGTCGGGTGCGGCGGTGGCGTCCACGGGGACCTCCTGGAAGGGGGAGAGGGTACGGACGGCCCGCCGCGGGCAGCGCGCGGCGCCCGCGGGCCGGCCGCCCGGTTTCCCGGGCGCCCGTCCGTCCCCCCGATCCTCTAACTTAGGCTTACCTAAGTCAACACGCTTGCCGACACCCTGTCGGGAAGTGGTCGGGCCCCTCGGCCGCCACCGCCGCCGCCACCGGCCCGGCTAGAACAGCGCCTTGTAGCCGCCGAAGCCGATGTTCACCTTGGTGCGCGAGCCGATGGCGCCCTTGCCGGTCCCGTAGATCCGGTAGAGGTTCCCGGCCGTGTCCCGGGCGATCAGGTCGGCCTTGCCGTCGCCGTTCAGGTCGCCGGGCGCCACCACCGCGTTGTAGGTGGACCCCCAGGAGGAGGACAGCTTCACCCGCGCCTTGAACGTGCCGGTGCCGGTGCCGTCGTAGCGCCACAGGGCATTGGACTTGTCCTGCGCCAGCAGGTCGCCGATCCCGTCGCCGTTCAGGTCCCCGGCGCCCACCAGCCTCTTGTAGCCGCGCCAGTCACCGGCGAGCTTCACCCGCGCCGCGAGCTTCCCGCTCACCCCCTTGTAGAGGTACAGCGCGCCGGTGGTCCGGTTGCGGGCGTACAGGTCGGGGCGGCCGTCCTTGGTGGCGTCCCCGGTCGCGGTCAGCAGGTCGTACTGGCCCCACCCCGCGCCGATCGCCGTGGACGGGACGGAGGCCGACGGCGCCGCCCCGCACGCCGGCTTGTACAGCCGCAGGTTGTCCCCGCTGCGCACCAGGAGGTCGTTGCAGCGGTCGCCGCTCAGGTCGCCGAACGGGACGGCGAGGATCGAGGAGGACCAGCCGGTACCGGTCCGGCCCATCACGAGGTCGCCGCCCGGCAGCGAGGCATACAGGTGCTGGAGCCTGCCCGCGGAGCTGAGGGTGAACACGTCGCCCAGCCCGTCCGGGGTGTCGCTCGGGCCGCCGAAGTCCCGGTGCACCGCCGCGCCACCGGTCACCTTCAGGACGCCGGTGGCCACGGTGGAGACCGTGCCGGACCCGGCCTGGGTGGCCTTGAGGGTCCACTTCAGCCGGCCGTTGGGGGCCACCGCGCCGGTGCTGGTCCGGCCGTCCCACTGCACGGTGATCCCGGCGGCGTTCGGCGCGGCGGTCAGGGTGCGCAGGGTCCGGCCGGCCGGATCCGCCACCGTCATCGTCCAGTTGGCCACCGCGGTGTTGGTCGACCACCGGGCGTCCCAGGCGGTCTTCCCGCCGCTGGAGCGGGTCAGGTCCACCTGGTCGGGGACGCTGAACGGGCTGGCGGTCAGCTGCGGCCAGGCCGCCCGTACGGCCCACAGCGACCGGCTCCCGCTCGGGCCCGAGTCCCAGGCGACGGTGAGCCGGTCGGCGCCGGCGGAGGCGATCTCCGCGCGCTCGTAACCGCCGTACGACACCTGGCGGGTGTCGGTCCAGGAGTTCCCGATCCGGGAGGCCTGCTGCACGGAGGTGGTCGAGGAGCTGGGGTCGGACTGCAGCCAGGCGGCGTGGACTGAGCCGTCCCGCGCCATCGAGACGTCGTACGCGGTGGCGGGATAGCCGGTCGAGAGGGTCCGCAGCGGGGACCAGGAGCCGGTGTCGGAGTCGAAGCTCACCGTGCGGATGCCGGTGGTGGCGCCGTCGCCGCCGCGGTGCGTCTCGTCGTACCAGACCAGTGTGATGTCCCCGTCGGCCGCCACCAGCGGCTCCGGGGTCCTGGTCGGCACCCCGCTGCCGCCGGTGGCCAGTCCGGCGGCGGCGGTGACGGGCTCGGACCAGTCGGCGTCCGCCGTCGGCCGGCGGCTGAGCTTGAGGCTGCCGTCCGGGTCCTTCCACACCAGGTACGTCTCGCCGGACGGATCGCTGCCCAGCGTCGCGGTGTGCATCACGTACGCCGGTGTGGCCAGCGCGGCCGGGGTGCGCCAGACGCCGGTCCGGGCGCTGCGGGTGTTGGTCATCAGGCTGAGCCGGCCGCCCACGTTCATCGTGTACGCGACGATCGCGTTGCCCTCGGGGTCGAGGGCGAGCTGGGGGCCGGAGGCGACCGAGCCGGAGTGCGTGCCCACGTTGCTGGCCGGCAGGGAGTTGAGCCAACTGCCGTCCTCCGCGCGCAGGGCCAGGTACACCTCCCCGATCCGGGCGGACAGCGGCCGGGAGACCCAGGCCGCGGCGATCCGGCCGCCCGGCCCCTCGACCAGGTCCAGGGAGCTGATCGCGACCTTGGCCCACAGGTCGATGAGGGTGACGGGGGCGGACCAGCGGGCGCCCGCCCCGGCGGCGAGGGTGGCGCTGAGCACCCGGGTCTCGTCGGTGTACGTGGTGGTGGCGTTCGGTCGCTCGGTCCACAGCGCGAGGACCGAACCGTCCGCCCGGGCCAGCAGCTTGGCCTCGCCCTTGTCGTTGGGCGAGGTCGCCAGCTCCGCCGGGGCGTTCCAGGTGTCGGTGCCGGCGGGCCGGGTGGCCGCGGTCAGCCGCCAGAGCCGGGCGGTGGCGTCGTACTGCTTCCACAGGGCGACGGCGGTGCCGTCGGTGGTGACCACCAGCTCCTGGAGCGCGGCCTGCGCATCTGCCAGCCGCACGGCGGCGGTCCACGGCGCGGGCGTACCGGCGTAGGCACCGCCCGCCGGGAGGACGACGGCGCCGAGGACGAGCGAGGTGGTGACGAGCGCGGCCGCGGTGGCGCGGCGGCGCGCAAGGGCGTTCCTGCCCATGGATTCTCCCCCTTGAATGCGGGGGACCCCTCGCCCCCCGCTCCGGCCGGGGGCGGCGCGGGGCGGCGGCCTACCGGGCCCGCCCCCACGACCCCCGGTGATCACTGAGACCTCCGGGCTGCGCGAAGGGTTGTACCGGCGGGGCCAGTTGGCGATCTTCGGGCCGGGGGCGGCGGCCGAATCCCGCACGTCTCCACGGATTTGTAAGATCACCTGCCGAATCAGAGAACCGAACGTCCGTCGTACGCGTGGTACGGGACGACGTTTCGGTAGGTGCACGAGAGCGGGGGATCACAGGTGGTACCTGTGTCGAGAGTGAGAGGGGCGGCGCTCGCCGCCACGGTGGTGGCGACGCTGGTCGCGGGGACGGCGGCGGCCGCGCCGTCGGCAGGGGGCCGGCCGCCCCAGGTGCCGCACGGCGCCAAGGCCAAGGCCGCTGCGCCGGTGACGGTCACACTGGTGACCGGCGACCGGATCGGGGTTGCCGCGGACGGGTCGGTGACCCGGATCGACCGCGCCAAGGGCCGCGAGGGCATCCCGCTCTCGATCCGGCGCACGCCCGGCCACACGTACGTCATCCCGCAGGACGCGGTGCACCTGATCGACGAAGGCACCGTGGACCGGCGGCTGTTCGACGTCGCGCGACTGGTCGCGGACGGCTACGACGACGCGCACCGCAGCACCGTGCCGATGATCGTCTCGTACCGGCGGGACGGGTCCGGGGCCCGGGTGCCCAGCGCCTTCGGTGAGGCGCTGACCGATGTCGCCCGGGACCGGCGGGCGCTCCCCGCGGTCGACGGCGAGGCCTTCGACGCGCCCAAGTCCGGTGCCCCGGTGCTCTGGTCGAAGCTGACCGGCCGCTCGCCGGCCGGCTTCTCGGCCGCCTCGGCCATCTCCCACCTGTGGCTGGACGGCAAGGTCCGGGCCACCCTCGACAAGAGCGTGCCGCAGATCGGCGCGCCCACCATGTGGAAGGCCGGCTGGACCGGCAAGGGCATCAAGATCGCGGTGCTGGACACCGGTGTCGACGAGACCCACCCCGACCTCAAGGGCGTGGAGATAGCCCAGAAGAACTTCAGCTCCGCACCGGACAGCAAGGACCGCTACGGGCACGGCACCCACGTGGCCTCCACCGTGGCCGGTTCGGGTGCCAAGTCGGGCGGCCGGTACAAGGGCGTGGCGCCCGACGCCAAGCTCCTGGACGGCAAGGTCCTCGGCGACGACGGCTGGGGCAGCGACTCGACCATCACCGCCGGCATGCAGTGGGCCGTCGACCAGGGCGCCAAGATCGTCAGCATGAGCATCGGCGGCCCCGACGACGCCGGCATCGACCCGAAGGAAGCGGCCGTCGCCAAGCTGTCCGGCAAGGCGCTGTTCGTCATCGCCGCGGGCAACGAGGGCGACAAGCCCCGTACGGTCACCTCGCCCGGCAGCGCCGCCGCGGCCCTGACCGTCGGCGCGGTCGACAAGAAGGACCGGCTGGCCGGCTTCTCGGGCCGCGGCCCGACCCTCGCCGGACTCGCCAAGCCCGACATCACGGCTCCGGGCGTGGACATCACCGCCGCCAAGAGCACCCAGGGCGGCCTGCCCGTCGGCAACGGCTACACCACCATGTCCGGCACCTCGATGGCCACCCCGCACGTCGCGGGCGCCGCCGCGCTGCTCCTCCAGGAGCACCCGACCTGGACGGGCGTCCAGCTCAAGGCGCTGCTGACCGGCTCGGCCAAGCCCCGCGCCGGCCTGACCGCCCTCGAGCAGGGGGCCGGCCGGGTGGACCTCACCCGCGCCCGCACCGCCACCGTCGTGCCCGAGCCCGGCTCGCTCGACTTCGGCACCCAGCTGTGGCCGCACACCGACGACAAGCCGGTCGGCAAGACGCTGACCTACCGCAACCTCGGCAGCAAGGCCGTCACGCTGAAGCTGAGCACGGCCGGTACCGACGCGGCCGGCCACCCGGCCCCCGCCGGACTGTTCACCGTCAAGAACGCCACGCTCACCGTCCCGGCCCACGGGACCGCGAAGACCACCGTCACCGTCGACACCCGCAAGGGCACCGCCGACGGCTCCTTCGGCGGCACCGTGCTCGCCGCCGGCGACGGCCAGTCGGTCCGCACCGGGCTCGCCGTCGTCCGCGAGGTCGAGTCCTACGACGTGACCGTGCGCCACCTCGACGACGCCGGCAAGGCCTCCACCGACTACACCACCCTGATCACCAGGGCCGGCAGCAGCGGCCAGGACCGCGTCGAGGTGCCGTACCGCACCACCGGTTCGGCCGTCATGCGCCTGGCCAAGGGCTCCTACCAGCTGCAGAGCGAGATCCGCAGCCCCTACCCGGGCACCCACCTGGCCGTCCTGGTCCAGCCGGTGCTGAAGGTCGCGGCCAAGAGCACCGTCACCCTGGACGCCCGCACGGCCAAGCCGTTCGCGGTCACCGCCCCGGACAAGAACGCCAAGCTGGTCAGCGCCACCGTCGGCTACTACGACAAGGACGCCGAGGTCAGCGGCACGTGGATCATCGACGGCGCGATGCAGTTCCGCACCGCCACCCTCGGGTCCACCGCCAAGGGCATGCAGTCCCTGCTCGCCGGCGTCTGGCGCTCGCCCGCCGCCCCGACCACCGACTACCGGCTCGCCTTCCCCCGCACCGGCACCTGGTTCACCGGCCTGACCCGCACGGTCGCCCGCGCCGACCTGGCCGAGCTGAAGTTCGGCTTCGCCGCCTCCGTCACCGGCGTCCGGGGCCTGGTCACCACCACCGCCTCGGCCCCCGACGGCTTCAGCCCCGGCCCGATCACCACCATGGAGCGCAACCTGCCGCTGTCCGGCACCCAGTTCATGAGCACCACCGGCGTGCGCTGGTACTGGAACGCCGCACAGGCCAACGCGGCCGGTGAGGCGCGCATCATCTACAACCGGGGCCCGGTCACCTACACCCCGGCCAAGAAGTACACGCTGGAGTTCAACAACGGCGTCGTCGGGCCGGACCTCGGGGTCGGCGGCGACGAGCAGGGCGCCCACCGCTACGGCAACACCATCGACGCCAACGTCCTGTTGTTCGTCGACGGCGGCGGCCACCCCGGCTACTCGGTCCCCACCGGCGGCTTCGCCCGCCTGGAGTCCGGCGGCAAGGTGCTGCTCCAGACCGGCCCCAACGAGTGGTTCAGCACCGACGTACCGGCCGCCAAGGCGGTCTACACGCTGACCGAGGAGGCCACCCGCTCCTCCAAGGACGCCACGATCAGCACCAAGGTCAGCGGCGTGTGGACCTTCACCTCGGCCAAGCCCGCCACCGACAAGGGCGTGCTGCTCCCGCTGTCCACCGTCCGGCTCTCCCCGGCGCTCAGCCTGACCGGCACGGCCAAGGCCGGCAGCACCCTCAAGGTGCCGCTGCACGTGGGCGGCGCCGCCGCGGCCAAGGGCCGGGTCGCCACGCTCACCGTCAAGGTCTCTTACGACGGCGGCGCCACCTGGCACCCGCTGACGGTGAGCACCGACAGCAAGGGCGCCCGCTCGGTGTCCGTCAAGCACCCGGCCACCGCCGGGGGCGTGACCTTCCGGGTGGACCTGAAGGACAAGAGCGGCAACACCACCCGCGAGACGATCACCAACGCCTACCGCCTCGTGAAGTGACCCGCCCCCGGCCCGACCTCTGAGACGGTCCGGAGCGACGCACCACCCCGGCCCGGCCCCGCACCCGCGGGCGCCGGGCCGGGCCGTACCCGCCCGCCGGCACCCATCTGCACGCGGTCCGTTGTGGCCGCCCATCACATGGTGGGCCGTCGGCGCGCGGCCTAGCCTCCCGGACATCCCCACCCGCCCCGAGGAGGCCCCTGTGAAACCGCCACGCTTCCCCCGGCTGCGCCGGCTCGCCGTGCTCCTCTCGCTCGGCGCCGCCGCCGTGCTCCTCCTGCTGGACCCAGGGGGCCGGCCCGCCGGGCGTCGTGGGGCCGGGGGCCGTCCCGGGGCCGGCGGCTAATCGGG
>NZ_JBFBGK010000180.1:0-9147 GCF_040684615.1 Streptomyces sp. NPDC089919 | reverse complement strand
GATCTTGTCGAAGCTGACCACCGCACCCCGGCCGGGCCGGTTCCGGCCGGCGCGCAGCGGTGGTGCGGGGGATCCGGGGGCAGCGCCCACCGGTTTCGGGAAGGGGCGGGGAGGGGATCGGCTCCGCGCAGCGGCTACACCGGGCGGGCCGCGGCCGTCAGGGACCGGACCAGGTCCGCCAGCAGCTCCGGGCCGCGGAGGGTGAGGACGGACTCCGGGTGGAACTGGACGCCCGCGAAGCCCCGAGACGCGCAGCGCAACGCGTGCACCTCGTCCGTGACGGGGTCACGGGAGACCTCGATCCCGTGCGCCCCCAGCTCCGCGCAGACCTCCGCCGAGGCCGCCGCCGCATACGTGTTGTAGAACCCCACCACCTCGGTGGACCCGAAGAGGTCCACCGAGACCTGCGCCCCCTGCGCCGGCGCAGCCTTCCGCACCAGCGGCAGCCCCAGCTCCGCCGCGATCAGCTCGTGCCCCAGGCAGACCCCCAGCAGCCCCCCGCGGTGGTCCCGCAGCAGGTCCCGGGCCAGTCCGCGCAGCAGCCGCATCTTGGGGTCGGCCGGATCGGCCGGATCCCCCGGGCCGGGGCCCAGCACGACCGGCCCCTCGTGGCCCAGCGCCGCCTCCCGCAGCCCCGGCGCGTCGTAGCGCCGTACCGTCACCGACAGCCCGGCGGCCCGCAGCACGTGCGCCAGCATCGCCGTGAAGGTGTCCTCGCCGTCGACGACCAGCGCGTGCCCGGCCACCGCCGCGGCCGGCTCCTGCATCCGCAGCCAGAACGGCGCGAGGTCGGCCCGCCGGGCGGCCAGGGCCGCCTGCACCCGCGGGTCCTCGGCCAGCCGGGGCCCGGCCGCCGCCGGCCGCGGGGCGGCCGGCCGGACGCCGAGCGCGGCGAGCACCCCGGCGGCCTTGGCGTGCGTCTCGGCCACCTCGGACTCCGGGTCGGAGTGCCGCACCAGCGTGGCGCCGACCGGCACCCTCAGCGCGCCGTCCGCGGCGATGTCGGCGGTGCGGATCAGGATCGGCGAGTCCAGGGTCTGCGCGCCGTTCGCGTCCACGCCCAGCAGCGCCAGCGCGCCCGCGTAGTAGCCCCGGCCGCCGGGCTCGTACCGCTCGATCACCCGGCAGGCGTTCTGCACGGGGGAGCCGGTCACGGTCGCCGCGAACATCGTCTCCCGCAGCACCTCGCGGACGTCCAGCGAGGACCGGCCGCGCAGCTCGTACTCGGTGTGCGCGAGGTGGGCCATCTCCTTGAGCCGGGGGCCGACCACCACCCCGCCCCGGTCCCCGACCGTGCACATCATCTTCAGCTCCTCGTCGACCACCATCGACAGCTCCTCGGTCTCCTTGCGGTCCGCGAGGAAGTCCAGCAGCGACTCGGCGGTCGGCCCCGAGGCCGGGTAGCGGTAGGTCCCGCTGATCGGGTTCATGACCACAGTCCCACCGGTCATCCGGACGTGGACCTCGGGCGAGGCCCCGACCAGCGTCCGGTCGCCGGTGTGCACCACGTACGTCCAGTACGCCCCCCGCTCGCCCGCCAGCAGCCGCCGGAAGAGGGCCAGCGCGTCGGCCCGGCCGAAGCCGGGGATCTCGCCGGTGAAGGTGCGCCGGATGACGAAGTTCGCGCCCTCGCCCCGGCCGATCTCGTCCTCGACGACCCGCCGCACGATCTGGGCGTACTCCTCGTCGGGCACGTCGAAGGCGCCGTCCTCGACCCGCACCGGGTGGTCCGGCAGCTCGGCCAGCACCTGCGCCAGCGGCAGCTCGTACGCCTCCTCGGCGGCCAGGACGGAGAGCGGCGTGCCGTCGTCCCGGACGTCGAAGCCGCGCTCCCGGATCTGGCGGAACGGCACCAGGGCCAGGGTCGGCAGCTCCCGCACCGGCAGCTCGGCCAGCGCCTGCGCCTCGTGGACCGGGCCCAGCAGCAGCTCGACGGTGTCGTGGTCGCGCCCCGGGGTCCGGCGGCGCAGCAGGGCGAAGGGCGGGCAGTCGGCTTCCAGCAGCCTGCTGATCTGCATCGGGGGTGTTCCTTCCAGAGGTGGGTGGAAGAGGAACGGCCCCGGAAACGCCGAAGGCCGCCCTCCGGGCGGCCTTCGCGTCAGTCTTTCGGGTACGCGTCGTCAGTGGGCCGCCGGATGAGCGGTCCACCACCAGTTCTGGTTCGAGTGCGCGTACATGCTCCGCACCCTACACCCGGGAGAGGGCCGTACGGGGAGACCGCCGTCTCACCCATTGGTCGGTGGAGTGGACCCCGAGGTGCAGCACGTAGTGTTGAGCGCGTGACCGTGAACGCTGAAACCAACGCAGTCGCCGCAAAGGCGACCTGGCGAGACCTTCCCGCGGCGCAGCAGCCTTCGTACCCCGATGCCGAGGCTCTGCGCGCTGTCGTCGCGGACCTCGAGTCGTATCCGCCGCTCGTCTTCGCGGGCGAGTGTGACCAGCTGCGCGCCCGTCTGGGAGCCGTCGCCAAGGGCGAGGCGTTCCTGCTGCAGGGCGGCGACTGCGCCGAGGCCTTCGATGCCGTCTCCGCCGACCACATCCGCGCCAAGCTGAAGACGCTGCTGCAGATGAGCGCCGTCCTGACCTACGCGGCCTCGGTGCCCGTGGTCAAGGTCGGCCGGATCGCCGGCCAGTACTCCAAGCCCCGCTCCAAGGACACCGAGACCCGCGACGGCGTCACCCTGCCGACCTACCGCGGCGACTCCGTCAACGGCTTCGCCTTCACCCCCGAGGCCCGGATCCCCGACCCCGAGCGCCTGAAGCGGATGTACCACGCCTCCGCCTCGACGCTGAACCTCGTGCGCGCCTTCACCACCGGCGGCTACGCGGACCTGCGCCAGGTGCACGCCTGGAACCAGGACTTCGTGAAGTCCTCGCCGTCCGGCCAGCGTTACGAGCAGCTGGCCCGCGAGATCGACAACGCCCTGAACTTCATGAAGGCGTGCGGCACGGACCCGGCCGAGTTCAAGGCGGTCGAGTTCTACGCCTCCCACGAGGCGCTGCTGCTCGACTACGAGGGCGCGCTGACCCGCACCGACTCGCGCACCGGCAAGCTGTACGACACCTCCGGCCACATGGTCTGGATCGGTGAGCGCACCCGCCAGCTGGACCACGCGCACATCGAGTTCTGCTCGCAGATCGCCAACCCGATCGGCGTCAAGCTCGGCCCGACCACCTCGGTGGACGAGGCGCTGACCTACATCGACCGCCTCGACCCGGACCGCGAGCCGGGCCGGCTGACCTTCGTGGTCCGCATGGGCGCCGACAAGGTCCGCGACAAGCTCCCGGAGCTGGTCGAGAAGGTCACCGCCTCGGGCGCGACGGTCGCCTGGGTCACCGACCCGATGCACGGCAACACCTTCGAGGCCGCCTCCGGCCACAAGACGCGTCGCTTCGACGACGTCCTGGACGAGGTCAAGGGCTTCTTCGAGGTCCACAAGGCGCTGGGCACCCACCCGGGCGGCATCCACGTCGAGCTCACCGGTGACGACGTCACCGAGTGCGTGGGCGGCGGCGACGAGATCTTCGTCGACGACCTGCACCAGCGCTACGAGACGGCCTGCGACCCGCGGCTCAACCGCAGCCAGTCGCTCGACCTGGCGTTCCTCGTCGCGGAGATGTACCGCGACCAGTAGGAACGATCAGTTTGTGGCTTCGCCACACAGAGGGGCGCGGATCGATGTGATCCGCGCCCCACTGTCGTTCACGGGACTTTTACGGTTCCGGGCCGCCGGGTAAGGTTAGGTTAGCCTCACCGATCAAGACGCCAGTCGCGACGGAGGCTGGTCCGAACGTCTTTCCGGGAGGTGAACCGCGTGTACGTCTGCTCTTGCTTCGGCATCACCGACAAGCAGGTCAAGGAACACGCGGAGGCCGGTGCCTGCACCCCCCGCCAGATCGCCTCCGTCACCAAGGCCGGAACGGACTGCGGCTCCTGCGTCCGCACCATCCAGGGCCTGCTGGGCCGCGGTGCCTGCCCGCGTCGCGAGCTGCTGGAGGAGGGCCGGGCGAGCCAGGTGCTCGCCGCCGACCCGGCGCTCGTCGACGCCGTCCCGGCCGTGACCGCCCCGCCGGCCGCCGCCGCCCCGCCGGTCGTGCCGGCGCTGGCCGAGGCCGCCTGAGCGCTCCCGGGCCGGCGCCCCGGTTCACCCGGTCGGCTCAGCTGGGCTGCTCGATCAGCTGGGCGATGTACAGCGGCTCCCCAAGGCTCTCGATCAGCTCGAGCTGGGTGTCGAGGTAGTCGATGTGGTGCTCCTCGTCCTCCAGGATCTCCTCGAAGAGCCGCGCCGAGGTGACGTCGCCCTTCCCGCGCATGACCTCGATGCCGCGCTTGAGGCGGTCGATGGCCTCGACCTCGACCTGCCGGTCCGCCTGGAACATCTCGGTGAGCGTCTGGCCGACGCGGACGTGGAAGAGCCGCTGGTAGTTCGGGAGGCCGTCGAGCATGAGGATGCGCTCGGTGAGCTTGTCCGCGTGCTTCATCTCGTCGATGGACTCTTCACGCGTGTACTTCGCGAGCTTGGTCCAGCCCTTGTTGTCCTGGATGCGGTAGTGCAGCCAGTACTGGTTGATGGCGGTCAGCTCGCCGGTCAGCTGCTCGTTGAGAAACTCGAGGACCTCGGGGTCGCCCTGCATTGCAGAAGCTCCTTCCACGCGTCTGTGGCTGGCAGTTGCGCGCATCCTCGCACCGCCACCGGAGGCCGTCCAGTAAGTCCCTCCTTAGTAGGAGTTGTCCGATTGGCATGTCCACTGGTCATGACCACCCCTTCCTGTCTGTCACCATGGAGTCATGGGTCAGCCGGAAAGCCGGGAATCTCCGGGAGCAGAGCAGCTGGAGCTTCCCCCGGGGCAGCGGTTGCAGCGGGGCTGGCCGGTCACCCACTACGGCCCGGTGCCCAAGTTCAAGCCGGACCGCTGGGAATTCAGGGTCTTCGGGGCCACCGCGGACGGTGAGAAGCACTGCTGGAACCACGAGGAGTTCGCGGCGCTGCCGTTCTCCTCGGTCGTCGCCGACCTGCACTGCGTGACCAAGTTCAGCATGACCGGTGCCGAATGGGGCGGCGTGCTCGCCCGTACCCTCCTCGACCTCGCCCCGCCCGCGCGCGAGGCCACCCACGTCATGGTCTGGGCCGAGTACGGCTTCAGCTCCAACCTGCGGATGTCCGACTTCGCTTCGGAGCGCTCGGTCTTCGCCACGCACCAGGGCGGCGAACTGCTCACCGCCGAACACGGCTTCCCGCTGCGGCTGGTGGTCCCGCACCTGTACGCCTGGAAGGGCCCCAAGTGGGTGCGCGGCATCGAGTACATGACCGCCGACCGCCGCGGCTTCTGGGAGGAGCGCGGCTACCACAACATCGGCGACCCCTGGCGCGAGCAGCGGTACTCGTACCAGGAAGAGCCGGGCGACGGCCCGGAGCTGTAGTCCTCGCGGACCCCGCCCGGGGCCGTCCTGCCGGCCCGGTACCCCCTGGGGGTGTCAGTGGTGGTACTGGTGGACCACCGCGTGGCCCTTGCCGCGGCCGATCATCCACCGGTTGACCGGGGTGGTGACCAGGAAGGCCAGCGCCAGCGAGAGCGCCAGTGCGGTCCAGAAGAGCAGGTCGTCAAGGTGGGCGTCCATGGCCCGGGGCCACAGGGCGATCACGCCGTTGTCGATCAGCTCCATGACGGCGATCGAGAGGGTGTCGGCGGCCAGCGCGACCCGCACCGCGGCCCGGAGGTCCACCCCCGCCGCCAGGATCCCGCGCAGGGTGAGCGCGTAGCCGAAGAAGAAGGCGAGCGCGATCGCCAGCGCCATGGTCGGCAGGTTGCCCCAGCCGAGGGCGGTGCCGACCACCATGCCCAGGATCTCGCCGATGGCGCATCCGGTGAGGCAGTGCAGGGTGGCCCTGGCGGCCATCGCCCAGCTCACGGGGCCGTGGCCGGCGTGGTGGGCGTGCGCGCCGCGGTCGTGGCCGGTGTGGCCCTCATGACCCTCATGGCCCTCATGACCCTCATGACCTTCGTGGCCGGTGTGGTGCGTGTGGTCGGTGTGCTCCGTGTGCTGATGCCCGTGCTCCATGAGAACCCCCAAAACCAGGTATGCGGTCCTGCCGACAGACAGAACCGTATACCCCCCAGGGGTATTCCTCAACGGGTGTGATCAGGGACCGGTGCGCAGCTCCTTGAGCCGGGCCACGTCCGCCGCGTGCCCCTCCTTGCCGCCCGGGGTCTCGATCACCAGGGGGACGCCGGCCGTCTCCGGGTGGGTCAGCAGCTCGCGGAAGGCCTCCTCACCGATGTGGCCGGCGCCGATGTTGGCGTGCCGGTCCTTGCGCTCGCCCACGCCCTCCTTGGAGTCGTTGGCGTGGATCAGCTTCAGCCGGCCGGGCCCGACCGTGTCGACCAGCAGG
Source organism: Streptomyces sp. NPDC089919 (assembly GCF_040684615.1). Classification (NCBI taxonomy): domain Bacteria; kingdom Bacillati; phylum Actinomycetota; class Actinomycetes; order Kitasatosporales; family Streptomycetaceae; genus Streptomyces; species Streptomyces sp. NPDC089919. The sequence goes on along the minus strand of NZ_JBFBGK010000180.1, from coordinate 2,755 downwards.
TCCAGGGTCTGCTTGGCGCCGCCCGGCTCGGCCAGGTCGTGGCCGGCCGCGAAGACGTGGCAGGTGTCCAGGCAGATGCCCAGCTTGGGGTGGGCGTCCAGGGCCTCGAAGTACGGCCCGAAGTCCCAGGTCCGCGAGCACAGCGAGGAGCCCTGCCCGGCCGTGGACTCCAGCAGCAGGAAGGGGTCGTCGTCGTGGGTCAGCTCGTCGAGCAGCGGCAGCATGTACTGCCTGACCTGCGCGAGCGCCACCTCGCGGGGCCGGCCCCCGGTGGCCGAGCCGGTGTGCACCACCACGCCCAGCGCACCGATCTCCCGGCCCCGGCGCAGCGAGTGCCGCAGCGACTCCACCGACTTCTCGACCGTGGCCTCGGTGTGCGAGCCGAAGTTGATCAGGTACGGGGCGTGCACGTACGCCGGCAGCCGCTCGGCGGCGCAGGCCTCGCGGAAGGCCTCGTCCTGGGCCGGGTTCCCGGCCGGGGTGGCCCAGCCGCGCGGGTTGGCCACGAAGACCTGCACGGTCTCGGCGGCCAGCTCACGGGCGTAGCCCAGCCCGACGGTGGCCAGCCCGCCGGCCACGGGCACGTGCCCGCCCACCGGATTGCGCAGGGCGGCGGCGGAGCGGTGGTCCGGATGCGGAGCGGTGGTCACAGTGCCTTGATCCTGATCGTGATGGTGCTGCCCTCGGGGGCGGTCTGGCCGGCCGGGACCGACTGGCTCCCGACCTCGTTGCTGAAGGAGATGAGGGGCTTGTCCACCTTCACCTCGAAGCCGGCCTTCTTCAGGGCCCGCTTGGCGTCCTCGGCGTCCTGACCGGTGACGTCCGGGACGGTCACCATCCGGGGCCCCTTGGAGACCGTGAGGACGACCGTGTCCCCGGTCCCGGCCTGGGTGCCGGCGGCCACCGACTGGTTGGCGACGGCGCCCTGCGGCTGCGGGGAGTTGACCGGCTCGGCGGCGATCTGCACCTTCAGGCCCAGCTCCTCCAGGGCGGACCGGGCCTGGTCGACGGGGGTGCCGACGACCGTGGGGACCTCCACCGGGGAGCCCTTGCTGACCACCAGGGCCACCGCGCTGTCCGGGGCCCGCTGCTCGCCCGCCGCCGGGTCCGTGCCCAGCACCGAGCCCTTGGCGACCTGGCTGCTGAAGGCCTCGGTGACCACGCCCGGGGCCAGCCCGACCGCCGCCAGCCGGGCCTTGGCCTCGGCCAGGGGCACGCCCTTGAGCTTGGGTACCGCGACCACCTCGGGGCCCCGGGAGAGCACCAGGGTCACGGAGCCGTTGCCCCGGATGCGGGCGCCGGCCGCCGGATCGGTGGAGATCACGGTGCCGCGGGCGAAGCTGTCGCTGAACTCGCGGCGCACCCCCGCCACGTCCAGCCCGTCGCCGGACAGCCGCTCGCGGGCCTGCGCCTCGGTCTTGCCCAGCAGGCTCGGTACGTGGGTGAACTGGCCGGAGCTGACGTACCAGACGCCGGTGCCCAGGGCGAGCACCAGCAGGGCGCCGACCACCGCGAAGAGCGGGCCGCGCCGGGGCACGGCGAAGCGCGGCGCGGCCGTCCGGCGGGACGGCCGGGGCGCCGGCGGCGCGGACTCCTGGAGGGGGCGCTCGAAGCGCGCGGTGTGCCCGACGTCCGCGGGGGACGGGCCCACCGGGCGGGGCACCACGCCGGTGCGGTCCTCGGCCGAGCTGCGCTCGGCGGCCCGGGCGCCCGGCGGGACGGCCTCCAGCGCCTCCTCCGTGAGGGCCGCGCGGGTCTCGCGCACCAGGGAGAAGAGCGCGACCGCGTCGTACGGGCGCAGGTCGGGGTTGCGGGCGGTGGCCGCGGCCACCAGCTCGTCCAGGTCCAGGGGGAGCCCGGGGACGGCGGCCGAGGGGGCCGGCACGTCCTCGCCGAGGTGCCGGTAGAGCACCTGCGCGGGGGTGTCGCCGGAGTGCGGCTTGGCGCCGGTCAGCATCTCGTAGAGCACCACGCCGCAGGCGTACACGTCGACGCGGGTGTCGGCGGTGCCGTGCTCGATCTGCTCGGGCGCCAGGTAGGAGACGGTGCCGAGGACCCCGCCGCCGGTGGTGTCGGTGACCGCGCCGACCGCCCGGACCAGGCCGAAGTCGGCGACCTTGACCCGGCCGTCGTCGCCGATGAGGACGTTCTCCGGCTTCATGTCGCGGTGGACGAACCCGGCCCGGTGGGCCGCGCCGAGCGCCGCCAGCACCGGCTCGAGGATGTCCAGCGCCGCCCGCGGCTGCAGCGCGCCCCGCTCCCGCAGGACGTCGCGCAGCGTGCAGCCGCTCACGTACTCCATGGCGAGGTAGACGTACGGGCCGTCGGTGCCCTGGTCGAACACGCCGACCACGTTGGGGTGGGCCAGCCGGGCCACGGACTTCGCCTCGCGGATGAAGCGGTCGACGAAGGCGGCGTCGGCGGCCAGCGCCGGGTGCATCACCTTGAGGGCGAGGATGCGGTCGAGGCGGGTGTCGACGGCCCGGTAGACCGTGGCCATGCCGCCGGCCGCGATGCGGGCGTCGATGCGGTAGCGGCCGTCGAGCAGCCGCCCGACGAGGGGGTCATCCAGGGTCGTGTCCACCCGTGGATTCTACGAGCCGCCGCTCTCGTGCCCGGGCGCCCCTGCCCGCCTTGCAGCCCAGCTGTGACGCGGGCCACGCCGCCGTTGCCGCCCCGGACCCCGCGCCTCAATCGCCGGCGGGGGGGCATTTGGGGCCGCGCCGGCGGTTGAGGGGGGCGGAAGATCACACGG
>NZ_JBFBGK010000179.1:0-9254 GCF_040684615.1 Streptomyces sp. NPDC089919 | reverse complement strand
TTGTGTCTTTGTCTCGTCTTACCCCAGGTGCCCACTCCCCACCCCCCCAATCGGCGGGCCGGGGCGGCGGGGGGCCGGGGCCCCGCGCCCCCCGGCGCGGGCCCCGGCCGGCCCCGGCAGGCGCGGCAGGTCCACACCGAACTCGGTCCGGTAGGCGTCGAGCAGCTCCGCCCCGGCCAGTTCCCGCTCCGACCGCTCCCCGGCGGCGGAGGTGACGATCAACCGGCTGCCGCTGAGCGTGCTGCGCCCGCCGTCGGCGGTGAGGCGGGAGCACATCGGGGCCCGCCGGAAGTGCGACCGGGGCCAGGTGGCCTGCCACCAGCAGGTGGGCGCGAAGTCCGCCAGCGCGTACGGACGCAGGTCCAGCCGGTACTGCGGCTGCCCGTCGAGGAGCACGTCGAGCTGGTCCTCGTACGGCCGGACGGTGAAGACGCCCGCCGGGTCGTGCTGTTCGCCCCGCTCGTCCAGCCGCAGCGGGTAGCGGCTGAAGCGGCCGAAGCCGACGTCCGCCAGCCACACCTCCGCCAGGTCCACCCGCAGCGCCATGTGGTCGAAGGGCGGACCGGCCCGCTCCGGGCCGAACACCTGGGCCGCCAGCCGCGACACCCGGAAGCCCAGCCCCTCCAGCAGCGCGGCGAACAGGCCGTTGAGCTCGTAACAGAAGCCGCCCCGGCGGCCGGTGACGACCTTCTCGAAGAGCGCGTCCGGGTCGAGGACGATCGGTTCCCCGAGATGGATGCTCAGGTTCTCGAACGGCACCGCGCGCAGGTGCGCGTCCTGGAGCGCGGCCAGCGCCGCGGCGTCGGCCCGCTCGGGCCGGTCGAGCCCGAGCCGGCCGAGGTACGCCGCGATCTGCGCCTCGGAAAGCGCCGCGGGCGGGCCGGCGGTCATCGGCCCGCGGCCTCGCGCCGCTGCCGCTTGGCCAGCGGCGCCAGCGAGAGGTCCTGCGCCTGCGAGCGCAGGCGCTTGTAGCCGTACCCCCGCCCGGTCAGCCACTCCTCGGCCGCGAGCTCGGCCCGCGCCGTGGCGTCCAGGATGTCCTCCTCCGCCTCACCCGTGTCGACGAACCGGAAGGCGAAGAAGTCCCCCCGCGGCAGGTCGTAGGTGAGGTGCCCCTCGGGCCGGTACTCGGTGTAGAGGATGTCGTGCTCGGCCGCCTCGGCCAGCAGCTCGGCCCGCTGCTCCCCGGTCAGCGCGTCGAAGGAGCCGCGGACGGTGATGCGGAAGGTGCGGTTGCTCATCCCGCCAGGCTAGATCCGCCTGCGTCGCCCGCGCATCCGGGTTTCCGCCGGGGCGCCCCGCGGGCTACTGGGCCGCCGCGCCGGAGGGGACGCGGAAGGCGGCCGGGTCGGGGTAGGTGGCCTTCTCGGCCAGCAGCACGCCTTCGATCTCGGCGCGGCAGGCCGGCTCCAGCGCGTCGATCGTCAGCAGCAGGTGCAGGGCCTCGACCGTGGGGTCGAGCAGCGGACGGGCCATCCGGGCGCCGCCGCCGGCGATGCCGGGGACCGTCAGGGCGAGGTCGCCGCCGCGGTGCGGGAGTCCGGCCGTCGCGTAGCCGAGCGCCCGGGCCAGCTCCGCGAGGAACCGGCGGGCGCCGCGGGCCATCTCCTCGGCGCCCTGGAGCGTCTGCACCGTGCCGCCCGCGACCTGGTAGTCCTCGCCGCTGCGCTTGACGCCCTGGGAGCCGTGGGCGGCCAGGGCCTCGTCCAAGAGCCGGCCCGCCTCGTCGACCGCCTTCATCGCCACCACGAGCTCGTCGGTGTTCAGCTCCCGTGCCACACTGCCTCCTGATCCGGATCCGTCGCCCCCGACCGTAGGGCGTCCGGCCCGGCGGGGATAGATCCGTGACCGACCCGGAAGGATTTGTTCCGTAACCTGTCGGCCACCTGCCCGGAGCGGTCCGGACGACGCGGGCATTTAGGGTGGCCCCATGACTGTGCTCGTGTACGAAGACTTCGGGACCGGACGCCACCGCGAGGCCTCCCTGATCAGGCACGCCCTGGGCAGCACCCACGACGAGGAGCTGATCGCGGGCCTGGCCGGCGGGGTCGGCTTCATGTACTTCGTCTTCGAGTACCCGGGCCGGCTGCCGCTGCCCGCGATCATCGCCCAGGCGCACCCGGAGCCCTGGGTCCAGGTCGCCCTCGGCCGCCTCGGCGTGCCGTACGAGGCCACCCGCGCCATGAACCCGCGCTGGGGCCGGGTCCGGGCCGCGCTGGACGCGGGGCAGCCCGCCTTCTGCGTGGTGGACCGCGCCGCCCTGCCATGGCGGGAGGCCGCCGAGAACGCCGAACTGACCGGCACCGACGCGCACACCGTGGTCATCGCCGGCTACGACGGCGACGACCTGCTGGTCGAGGACGGCGCGCCGACCCCGTACCGGATCGACCGCGAGGAGTTCGGGGCCGCCTGGACCGCGCACCGCAAGGGCCGCCACCAGCTGATCGTGCCCACCGGCCCGGCCGAGGGCGAGCCGGACGTGGCCGGGGCGGTGGCCGCCACGGTCCGGCACCTGACCGGGCCGGTGCTGGGGAACGACTTCGACGAGAACTTCGGCTTCACCGGCATGGCGAAGCTCGCGGCGCAGCTGCGCGACCGGGACGGCGGCACGGGCTGGGAGCAGCGCTTCGGCCGCTCCCCGGAGGCCTTCCGGACCGGCACCCGGCGGCTGTACTCCGGCCTGGAGGAGGAGTGGACCGCCCCCGGCGCCACCCGCCCGCTGTACGCGGACTTCCTGGCGAGCGTCGGGCACGCCGAAGCCGCCGACCTCTTCCGGGAGTCGGGCCGCCACTGGTCCCGGCTGGCGCGGCTGGCCAAGGAGGTCTCCGGGGACGCCGGCGCCGAGGCGCGCCGCGAGTTCTTCGAGGCCTGCGCCGAGCAGCTGGACCGCAGCCTGGACCTGGAGCGGCGCGCGGTGGACGCGCTGGAGAAGTAGCCCGCTGGGCGCGGCCGCCAGGCCGGCCGCGCCCACCGCAACCGCCCTACCGGGTGCGGTCGTTCAGTCCCGGGCGGGCAGCACCAGCGGGACCGCGGTGCGCGGGTGCGGGAACACCTCGACCGGGTGCCGGTAGACCCGGCTCAGCAGGTCCGGCCGGAACACCTCGGCCGGGGGACCGCAGGCCGCGACGCGGCCCTGCGCCAGCACCACGGCGCGGTCGGCGTACGCGGCGGCCAGACCGAGGTCGTGCAGGACCACCACCACCGCCCGGCCCGCCGCGGCGCGCTGCCGGCACACCCCGAGCACCAGCTCCTGGTGGCGCAGGTCCAGGGCGCCGGTCGGTTCGTCCAGGAGCAGCAGCGGCGCCCGCTGCGCCAGGACCCGGGCCAGCGCGACCCGGGCCTGCTCGCCGCCGGAGAGGGCGCCGAAGGGCCGGTCGGCGAAGCCGGCGGTCTCGGTGACCGCGAGCGCCTCGGCCACCGCCTCCTCGTCCTCGGCCTCCTGTTCCGTGCCGCCCCAGGGGGCCCGGCCCATCCGTACCACCTCCTCGACGGTGAACGGAAAGGCCAGGGTGTTGGCCTGGGGCAACACGGCACGCCGCAGCGCGAGTTCGGCGGCCGGCCAGCGGCCGGCCGGTCTGCCGTACAGCAGCAGTCCGCCCTCGTCGGGTACCAGGTCGGCGGCCAGCACCCCCAACAGGGTCGACTTTCCGGCGCCGTTGGGCCCGACCAGGGCCAGCACCTCGCCCGCGCGCACCTCGACGTCCACCCCGGCCAGCACGGCCCGCGGCCCCCGGCGCAGCCCCAGCCCGCGGGCCTCGGCCAGGACCGTGCCGGGCGGGCAGGGCCCGGGCGGGCGCCGTCGGGAGCGCGCCGGGGCGCCGCCGGTGGCCGACCTGAGCGCGGCGAACGGGTTCCTCATGCCCAGCCTCCCTGGGTGCGACGGGTGCGGCGCAGCAGCCAGAAGAAGAGCGGGCTGCCGAGCAGGGCGGTGAGCACGCCCAGCGGCAGTTCGGCGGGCGGGGCCAGGGTCCGGGCGGCGAGGTCCCCGCCGAGCAGGACGAGGGCGCCGCCGAGGGCGCTGCCGGTGATCAGGAAGCGGTGGCCGGGTCCGGCGGCCATCCGCAGCAGGTGGGGTACGACCAGGCCCACGAAGGCGATGATGCCCGAGACCGCCACCGCGGCGGCCGTGAGCAGCGCGATGACCAGGACCAGCACCAGCCGCAGCCGTTCCACGTCCACGCCCAGGTGGCGGGCGGGCCGCTCGCCGAGGGCGAGCAGGTCCAGCCGGCGGGCCGCGAACGGCGCGGCGGCCAGGCCCAGGAGCGCGCAGGGCAGCACGGCGAGCACCTTGCTCCAGTTCGCCTGGGCCAGCGAGCCGAGCTGCCAGAAGGCGATCTGGTTGACGGCGGCGCTGTCCGCGAGGAAGACGAACAGCCCGATCAGCGCGCCCGCGAAGGCGTTGACGGCGATGCCGGTGAGGATCAGGGTGACCACCTCGCTGCGGCCCCCCGACCGGGAGAGGGCGTACACCAGCAGGACGGTGGCCAGCCCGGCGGCGAAGGCGCAGGCGGTGACGGTCCAGGGGCCGAGGAAGGTGAGCCCCAGGGAGATGCAGCCGACCGCGCCGACGGCGGCGCCCGAGGAGACCCCGATCACCCCCGGCTCGGCGAGCGGGTTGCCGAAGACGCCCTGCATCAGGGCCCCGGCGCAGCCGAGGGCCGCACCGACCAGCAGGGCCAGCACGATCCGGGGGAACCGGACGTTCCACAGCACCGACTCCGCCACCCGGTCCAGGGGTGCGCCGCCCAGGCCCGCCTTGTGGCGCACCGAGGCGAGGACGTCGGCGGCCGGCACGTGGTAGGCGCCCAGCACGGCGGCGGCCAGGGCCAGCGCCGTCAGCCCGGCGGCCATCACGCCCGTCAGCAGCCAGGCCCGGCGCCGGTACCGGGCCGCACCGGACAACGGCCCACCGGTGGGGGCGGGTTGGGCGGGTGCCGGTTCGGGGGCGGTCTCCAGGGCGGTCACCGGCCGGTCCCCCCGCCCGGCTCGGCGTACAGCTGGTCCATCAGGGTCTTCAGGACGCGGTCGGTGCGCGGGCCGTAGTTCAGCAGCACGCCGTCCTCGACGGTGACGATCCGCCGGTCCAGTCCGGCCGGGGTCTGGGCCACGCCGGGCAGCCGGACCAGTCCGTCCACCCCGCCGACCGAGACCAGGCCCTTGGTCATCACCAGGATCGCGTCGGGCTGCGCCCGGGCCAGGGCCTCGGCGGTCATCGGGGTGAAGTCCTTGGTGAGCCCGGCGGCCGCACCGGCGTCCACGCCCCCGGCGGCCTCGATCAGCGAGGTGGCGCCGGAGCCCCGGCCGCCGATCAGGTAGACCGCCGCCGAGCCCCGTACGTACAGGAAGGCCACTCGGGGCCGGTCGGTGGGGGCGGGGGCGGCGGCGCGGACCGCCGCGATCCGGTCGGCGGACCGCTGCGCCAGGGCCCGGCCGGCGCCCGGGACCCCGAGTGCGGCGGCCACCGCGCCGATCCGGCGGCCCACGTCCGGCAGTCCGGTGGCGGGGGCGACGACCAGGACCGGCACCCCGGCGGCGCGGATCTGCTCCACCGCCTCGGCCGGTCCGGTGGTGCGCTCGGCCAGCACGAGGTCGGGCCGGAGGGAGAGGACGCTCTCCGCCGAGACGTCGTGGTTGCGGGTCACCACGGGGAGCCCGGCCGCCTGGGCGAAGGTGGCCGTGATGTCCCGGGCCACGGCCCGGGATCCGAGCCCGAGGGTGAAGACGATCTCGCTCAGGCTGCCGGAGAGCGGCACGATCCGGTCGGCCCGCCGGACGGTGACCCGCCGGCCGTCGTCCGAGGCGACGGTGACGGGCAGGACCGGGTGCGGGGTGCCGGGCAGCGGTTCGACCCGGTCGGCCACCGCGGGCCCGGTCCGGGCCGCGGCCCGGCCGGACCCGTCGCCGCCCGGGCCGCCGCAGCCGGTCAGTACCGGTACCAGGCCCAGGGCGCCGGCCAGGGCGAGGGCGAGGAGGCGGCCGGAGCGCCGGGTCCGGCCCGCCGCGGGATGTCGGGTACGCACGAACTGCACCGTCCTGTCGTCGAGATGGCATGCGGGTCCGCGGGAAGAGCGGCCGGAAAGGGGCTCTTCAGCGCGAGTCTGACTTAGGTTAGCCTTACCTTAGCGATTCGTCGCCGGTGGTTCCGGCCGTTCCGTGCTGCCCCGCCCTGCCCGCTCCCCCGGGCGGTCCGGACCGCCCGGAGCGGCCGCACCGCCGCCCCGCCTCCGGCCCCCAACCCGCCTCGCGCGGACCGCCCTACGGAGCCCGCATGCCCCTGCGTCCACCCCGGCCCCACCTCGTCCGGCGCGCCGTCCGCGCCGCCGCGGTCTTCGTCGCCCACGTCTCGGTCCTGTTGGCCGTGCTGCTGCCGGCCGGCACGGCCCAGGCGGCCGAGCGCCCGGTCCAGGGCGGCCGCCTCGACTGGGGCGTCAAGGCCTCCTTCCAGTCGTACGTGACCGGGCCGGTGGCCAAAGGGGGCTTCGCGCTGTCGGGCGGCGCTGCGACGGTGGGGGAGAATCGTTTCCGCTTCCACTCGGCGGCCGGCTCCTACGACGCGGCCACCGGCGAGTTCACCGCCGCCTTCCGCGGCGGGGTCCGCTTCACCGGCCACCGGGCAGCCGACGGCTCGTACCGGCTCGACCTCATGCTGAGCCGGCCCACCGTGCGCATCGGCGGCGGCCGGGCCGTGCTCTACGCCGACCTCCGCTCCAAGGACAAGACCACCGGCACCCTCACCACGGCCCGTCAGATACCGTTCGCCCGCCTTGGGTTGGCCGGTATCGACATGCGCGGGGGCGGCTCGGTCGTGACCCTGCGGGAGCTGCCGGCCACCCTCACGGCCGAGGGGGCGCGGGCCTTCGCCGGCTACTACCCGGCCGGCACCCCGCTGGACCCGCTCAGCCTCTCCGCCGACGTCACCGCCGGCGCCCGGCCCGGCACCACCGCACCCCGGCCGTCGGGCACGCCGGCCGGCCAGGCGCCCGCCGCCGGGCCGCTGCGGGACGGCGCCGTCGACTGGGGGGTCCGGCGGACCTTCCGCGAGTACGTCACCGGGCCCGTCACCGGCGGCCGTTGGACACTGGCCGACGGCGCCCAGGACGGCGGCGCGCTGTTCCGCTTCCCGCGCGGCGCCGGCGGCTACGATCCGGCGAAGCGGCTGCTGACCGCGCAGTTCGCCGGCGCGGTCCGCTTCACCGGCGACCACGGCCTGGACCTCACCCTCGCGGCGCCCCGGGTCCGCATCGAGGCCGGCCGGGGCACCCTCAGCGCGGACGTCACCGCCGCCGGCACCCGGCGCACCGCCGTCCCCCTCGTCACCTTCTACGCACCCCGACTGACCCCGGTCGCCGGGCTGGTCGCGGTCACCGAGGCCCCCGCCCGCCTCACCGCGGAGGGCGCCGCCGCCTTCGGCGGGCGCTATCCGGCCGGCACCGAGATGGATCCGGTGACCGTCTCCGCGGCGCTCACCGACACGGCCCGGTTGCCGGCCCTGCCCGACCTCGGCCGGGACGCCGCTGCCACGCCCGCCGCCGCGACCGGCGGCCCGGTCCCGCGGCCGAGCCTCGCGGCGGCCGGGGCCCCCGCCCCGCCGGGCGCCGGGAGCGGACTCGCCCTTCCGCTGGGCATCGCCGCCACCGTCCTGCTGCTGGGCACCGCGACCGGGTACGCGGTCCTGCGGGGCCGCCGGTCCGGGGCCGCCCGGGCCGCCGGCGATCAGCCGCCGGCCACCACCTGACCTCCTCCTCCCGTTCCCTCCTTTCCTCCTCTGTACTCCGTCCTGTCAGCCGTCCCGCAAGGAGTCCGCACCGTCATGCCCGTTTCCACCACCCCCGCCACCCCCGTTGGTACCCCGCGCCGGCGCCGTCGTACGGCCGCGGTGACCGGGGCCATCGCCACCGCCCTCGCACTCGGGGCGGTCGGGGCCCTGCCCGGCCCCGCCGCGGCCGCCGAGACGCCGGTCAAGGACTATGACCTGACCTGGGGCGTCAAGGACTCCTGGCGGTCCTACGTCACCGGCATGGCGGCCGGCAGCTTCACCGCGAGCGGCGGTGCCACCCAGGCGAAGGGCAACGGCCCCTTCACCTTCAGCGGCGGCGCCGGCACCTACGACACGAACAGCCACGCGCTGAAGCTGGCGTTCAAGGGAACCGTCCGGGCCGTCTCCGCCGCGCACGCCTTCGACATCAAGATCACCGATGTCACCTTCCGGTACGACGGCGCCAAGGGGACCATCACCGCCGACGTCACGAAGAACGGCGCCGCCCAGAACGACGTTCCGCTGGCCACCGTCGCCGTCAGCCGCTCGATGAAGGACATGGCCACCACCCTGACCAAGCAGGCCGCGGACGCGCTGGGCAGCCCCGGCTACGCGGGCGCCGCGGGCTCCCCGCTCACGGTCGCCCCGCACGGCGCCACCCCGCAGCCCAGCACCTCGCCCAGCACCCGCCCCACCACCGGGCCCACCCCCTCGCCGACCGCGGGCACCCCCCGGCCCACCCCCTCCGCCTCGCAGCGGCCGGCGGCCAAGGGCCGGATCCTGGACGGCACCCTGGGCTGGGGTGTCAAGAAGTCCTTCCGCGACTACGTCAAGAACGGGCCGGCGGCCGGCCGGATCACGGTCTCGGGCGGCGCGAAGCAGGCCTCGGACAACGGTCCGTTCACCTTCGTCAAGGGCGCCGGGCGCTACGACACCGGGGCCGACACCGTCTCGGCCCGCTTCAAGGGGACCGTTCGCTTCCGCGGCCACCGGAGCGGTTCCACGTATGGTCTCGACCTCGCCCTGACCGACCTGACGGTCACGCTGCAGCGCGGCAAGGGCACCCTGACCGCCGACGTGACCAGCCTGGGCAAGCGCAGCGAGGACGTTCAGCTGGCCACGCTGAAGGCGGCCTCGCCGAGCGTGGTGGTGAGCCGGGGCCGGATCTCCCTGCCGGGGGTGAAGGCGACCCTGACCAAGGCCGGGGCGGCGGCCTTCGGCGGCTTCTACCCGGCCGGCACCGCCCTCGACCCGGCGGGCCTGGGCCTGTCCCTGACCTCGGGATCGACCGGCGGCACGAGCGGCGGTACCAGCGGCGGCGCCGACGGCGGTACCGACGGCGGCGGTTCGGCGGGCGGCGCGGCCGCCTCCGGTGGCTCCGCCGGCGGTGCCACCACCGGCGGTGCCGGTACGACCGGCTCCACCACGGGCGGCGCGAGCGGCGCCCTCGCGGTCGCCGGCGACCTGGCCGCGACCGGCTCCACCGTCCCGGTCGGCC
>NZ_JBFBGK010000178.1:0-9383 GCF_040684615.1 Streptomyces sp. NPDC089919 | reverse complement strand
CCTCATCGCCCAGGACCACGGCCTGGAGAAGGCCCTGGACAACGAGCTGATCCACGACCTCCTCGAGGAGTCGCAGCCGGGCCGCCGCGTAACCGCCGGGTCCCGGGTCGGCCTGATCGGTGGTGGTCTCGACGCTCGTCACCCGGGTGCTCCGTTCCTACAGCGCGTCCGCGCCGCGTTCGCCGGTGCGGACCCGGACGACCGAGTCGACCGGGACGATCCAGACCTTGCCGTCGCCGATCTTGCCGGTGCGGGCGGCCTTGACGATGACCTCGGCGACCGAGTCGGCGTCGTCGGTGTCCACGACGACCTCGATGCGGATCTTGGGGACGAGGTCGACGGTGTACTCGGCGCCGCGGTAGACCTCGGTGTGCCCGCGCTGGCGGCCGTAGCCGCTGGCCTCGGTGACGGTCAGGCCTTCGATGCCGTAGGCCTGGAGGGCTTCCTTGATCTCGTCGAGCTTGTGCGGCTTGACGACGGCGGTGATGAGCTTCATGCGTCCACCTTCTTGGCGTGCGGGGCGTGGGCGGGGACGGCGGCCGGCCGGGCGGCCGAGCCGCCGCCGGCTCCGCTGAAGTCGTAGGCGGTCTCGGCGTGCTCGACCTGGTCGATGCCGGAGACCTCGTCGTCCTCGGTGACGCGCATGCCGATCGTCTTGTCGAGGAGGAGGGCGAGGACCGCGGAGGCCAGGAGAGAGTAGGCCAGGACGGCGAAGACGCCCACCGCCTGCTTGCCGAGCTGGGTGAAGCCGCCGCCGTAGAAGAGGCCCGCGGCGTCGGACTGGACGCCGCCGGTGGCGAAGAGGCCGACGAGGAGGGAGCCCAGCACGCCGCCGACGAGGTGCACGCCGATCACGTCGAGGGAGTCGTCGTAGCCGAACCTGTACTTCAGGCCCACGGCCATGGCGCAGACCAGGCCGGCGATCGCGCCGATGGCGATGGCGCCGAGCGGGGAGCAGGAGCCGCCGGAGGGGGTGATGGCGACGAGGCCGGCGACCGCGCCGGAGGCGGCGCCGAGGGTGGTGAAGGAGCCGTGGCGCAGCTTCTCGTAGCCGAGCCAGGCGAGCATGGCGGCGGCGGTGGCGACCTGGGTGTTGACGAACATGACGGCGCCGACGCCGTCGTCGTTGCCGAGCCAGGAGCCGGCGTTGAAGCCGAACCAGCCGAACCACAGGAGGCCGGCGCCGAGCATGACCAGCGGGAGGCTGTGGGGGCGCATCGGGTCCTTCTTGAAGCCGACCCGCTTGCCGATGACGAGGATGACGCCGAGGGCGGCGGCGCCGGCGTTGATGTGGACGGCGGTGCCGCCGGCGAAGTCGATGACGCCGAGTTCGAAGAGCCAGCCGCCGGCGCCCCAGACCCAGTGGGCGACGGGGAAGTAGACGACGGTGACCCACAGGGCGGTGAAGAGGATCCAGGCGGAGAACTTCACGCGGTCGGCGAGGGCGCCGCTGATCAGGGCGGGGGTGATGACGGCGAACATGAGCTGGAAGACGGCGAAGACGTAGACCGGGACGGTGTAGCCGTCCCACAGCTCGGTCAGGCCGATGCCGGAGAGGCCGAGGTAGTCGGAGCTCCAGCCGATCACGGAGCCGGAGTCGGTGCCGAAGGCGAGGCTGAAGCCGTAGAGGACCCACAGGATCGTGACGATCCCGAGGCTGATGAAGCTCATCATCAGCATGTTGAGGCTGCTCTTGACGCGGACCATGCCTCCGTAGAAGAAGGCGAGACCCGGGGTCATCAGCATGACCAGGGCGGAGCAGATGAGCATGAACCCGGTGTTCGCGGCAGACAGCTGCGGGGCGTCTGCGGCAAGGGTCGTGATGGCTGATGCCATCGGCGTCTCCTCGTCGTCGGTACGTTCGCGTGCGGGCGAGCGTGAAAACCTGAGCGGCGCAAGGGGGGCGGGGGCCCGGCCGTCCGGCTGGCTGGCCGGTTATGGACCAGAGATTCGCGCGGGCCGGTTTCCGCTGTTGCCGCTCGATGTTTCGCACCGGTGACGAAGGGGTCGGGCGTGTTACGCGCCCATGAACGGGGCCCGGACGTGGGCCGGCCGCGGCAGGCCCCGGTGACCTGGCGATGGGGGAGCCGAGTCTGGTGTACGGGGTGCCTGCCGCGGCCGGGGCCTGGCGGGCCCGGGAGGGGTCCCGGGGTGCTGCGGGAGGGCGCGGGGGTCCGGGCCCGTCCGGAGTCAGACGGCCTCGGCGGCCTCCGGGAGCTGGGCGGCGAGGTGGTCGGTGAGACGGACGATCTCGGCGACGTCGCCGTATGCGCGGGCGGCCGTGTCGACGGTCTTGCGCAGGCGGGTGTTGACGCGCTCGGAGCGGACCTTTCGCGCCACGTCGAGGGCGCGTCCGGCCATGTGGGCGGCTTGTTCGGGCTCGCGCTGGAGGAGGTGGACGGTGGCCATGCCGATGAGGTTGAGCGCGTAGGAGCGCTGGTGTTCGTCGTCCTTCTCGAAGAGTTCGACGGCCCGCTCCATCACCGGTTCGGCGAGGGAGGCGTACATGGGGCTGCGGCCGGCGACGTAGGCGAGGTCGCGGTAGGAGTGGGAGTTCTCGCCGTTGAGCTCGGCCTCGGAGAAGAAGCGGATCCAGTCGGGCTCGGGCTCGCCGCCGAGGCCGACGTCGGAGTAGGTGTCCTCGGCCATCCGGACGGCGCGCTTGCAGCGGCTGGGCTGGCCCATGTTGGCGTAGGCGCGGGCCTCCATCGCATACAGCATGGCCTGGGTGCGGGGGGTGGCGCAGTCGCGGCTGCCGTACTGGGCGAGGTGGATGAGTTCCAGGGCGTCCTCGGGGCGGCCGAGGTGGATCATCTGGCGGCTCATGTTGGAGAGGATGTACGAGCCCAGGGGCTTGTCGCCGGCCTCCTTGGCGGCGTGCAGGGCCAGCACGAAGTACTTCTGGGCGGTGGGCTGGAGGCCGACGTCGTAGCTCATCCAGCCGGCGAGTTCGGCCAGTTCGGCGGCGACCTTGAAGAGCCGCTTCATGATGGGGGCGGGGTGCGGCTCCTGGAGGAGGTCGGTGACCTCGTGGAGCTGGCCGACGACGGCCTTGCGGCGCAGTCCCCCGCCGCACTGGGCGTCCCACTGGCGGAACATCACGGTGGTGGCCTCCAGGAGGCCGACCTCGGGCTCGGAGAGCCGGGGGGCGCGGCGGCCGGCCGGCGCGCTCTCGCGGGGTTCGGTGCCGGGGACCGGGACGAGCCAGCGCTGCATGGGCTCGATGAGGGCGGGGCCGGCGGAGAGCGCGAGCGAGGTGCCGAGGAAGCCGCGGCGGGCGAGCATCAGGTCGCTGCGGGAGAACTCGCTGAGGAGGGCGACGGTCTGGGGGCCGGCCCAGGGCAGGTCCACGCCGGAGACGGACGGGGACTGGTGGGCGGTGCGCAGGCCCAGGTCCTCGATGGCGACGACGGTGCCGAAGCGTTCGGAGAACAGCTCGGAGAGGATCCGCGGGATGGGTTCGCGGGGCTGCTCGCCGTCGAGCCAGCGGCGGACGCGGGAGGTGTCGGTGCTGATGTGGTGCGCGCCCAGCTGGCGGGCCCGGCGGTTGACCTGGCGGGCCAGCTCGCCCTTGGACCAACCGCTGCGCACGAACCACGAGGTGAGTTGGTCGTTCGGGCGCTTCTCGGCGTGTGTTCCGCTTGCGCCGTTGCCGCTCACTGGAACGCCCCCATCCGATCGGCATCTCCGTACGAACCCCCGCGTGCCGGATCCGGTGACCGGTTGCCTCCGGCATACCCGTGGGCGGGTCGGCCGCCCGGGTTCGTGCACTGAAAGTAATCCTACGATCACCCCTCCGGCGAGGGCGATTCCAGAAACGCCACCATTCGCCACCCCTTCGAATGAACTCGCCACCGGCCAACTCCGATTCACTGGACACGGCAGGCGATCGATGGCAAGGCATGGCGCAGTGATGTGCACCGGGGCGCGTACGGCGAGGAGTGCGCCGGAAGGTCTGGGCGTACCCGGCACGTCCGCGTCGTAACCACCGGCGAGTTGACCCGTTGGAGGGGGCATGGGCTTCACGATCGGCGGCAGCCGTGGCACCAAGGAGTTCCGGTCCGGCCCGCGGCGCCGCGGCCGGACGTCGGAGTGCACGGCGGTGGCGGAGTACACCGGACTGTGGGGCTGGGACGTGGTCCCCGGGGCGCGCGCCACGGCGGCCGGCGAGTGCTCCTGCGGGGATCCGCGGTGTCCGGCGCCGGGCGCGCACCCGTTGGACTTCGCCCCCGAGGTGCCGGCGGGCGCGACGCTCGACGAGGTCAGCGCGGCCTGGGAGCAGTTCCCGGGCGCCGCGGTGCTGCTGCCGGCCGGGCGGTCCTTCGACGTGATCGAGGTGGCGGCGGAGGCGGGCCGGCGGGCGCTGGTGCGGCTGGAGCGGATGGGCCTGCCGCTGGGGCCGGTGGCGGTCACGCCCCGGGACCGGGCGCAGTTCTTCGTGGCGCCGGGGGCGGCGGCGGAGCTGCCGCAGCTGCTGTACCGGATGGGCTGGGACGACGCCGACCTGGACCTGCGGGCGCTGGGTGCGGGGTCGTTCGTGACCGCGCCGCCCTCGGACCACGCCGGGATGGGCGCGGTCGGCTGGCTGCGGCCGCCGGCCCTGGACGGCGCGGGGCGTCCCCCGCAGGCGCGGCTGCTGCTGGGGACGCTGGCGTACATCTGCCACCGCCTGCACCGCTTTTAGCGGCGCGGGCCGGGCCGGACGCGCTACGGCCGCCGCGGCACCGGGGTACGCGGCGGCCGTAGCGCAGTCCGTACGCGGCGACGCCCCGCGCGTCATGCGATGCGCGGGGCGTCACTGCGTACGGTGCGGCAGTCGGCGGGTCAGTCGCCGATCAGGGCGTCGACGAAGGCGCCCGGCTCGAAGGGCGCGAGGTCGTCCGCGCCCTCGCCGAGGCCGACGAGCTTGACGGGGACGCCGAGCTCGCGCTGGACGGCGATGACGATGCCGCCCTTGGCGGTGCCGTCGAGCTTGGTGAGCACGATGCCGGTGATGTCCACGACCTCCGCGAAGACGCGGGCCTGGACCAGGCCGTTCTGGCCGGTGGTGGCGTCGAGGACGAGCAGCACCTCGTCGAGCGGGCCGTGCTTCTCGACGACCCGCTTGACCTTGCCGAGCTCGTCCATGAGGCCGGTCTTGGTGTGCAGGCGGCCGGCGGTGTCGATGAGCACCACGTCGGCGCCCTCGGCGATGCCCTCCTTGACGGCGTCGAAGGCGATGGAGGCCGGGTCGCCGCCCTCGGGCCCGCGGACGGTGCGGGCGCCGACCCGCTCGCCCCAGGTCTGCAGCTGGTCGGCGGCGGCGGCGCGGAAGGTGTCCGCGGCGCCGAGGACGACGCTGCGGCCGTCGGCGACCAGGACCCGGGCGAGCTTGCCGGTGGTGGTGGTCTTGCCGGTTCCGTTGACGCCGACGACCATCACGACGGCCGGGGTGTCCAGCCCGCTCTCGGTCTTGACCTCGCGGTCCATGGCCGGGTCGATGAGGGCGACGAGCTCCTCGCGCAGCAGGGTGCGCAGGTCGTCGGGGGTGCGGGTGCCGAGGACCTTGACCCGCTCGCGCAGGCGGTCGACGAGTTCCTGGGTGGGGGCGACGCCGACGTCGGCGACGAGCAGGGTCTCCTCGATCTCCTCCCAGGTGTCCTCGTCGAGGTGTTCGCGGGAGAGCAGCGTGAGCAGGCCCTTGCCCAGGGAGTTCTGGGAGCGGGCGAGGCGGGCGCGCAGCCGGACCAGGCGGCCGGCCGTGGGCTCGGGCACCTCGATCTCGGGGGCGGCGGGAGCCTCGGGCTCCGCGACCGGCTCCGCGGCCGGGGCCTCGGCGGGTGCCTCGGCCTCGGGGAGCACGACCTCCTCGATCGTGCGGCGCGGCTCCTGCGCCGTCTGCGCGGCGTCCTCCCCCACCTGCGGTTCGGCGGGCGGGGCAGTGATGGTCGGCGTACTCGTCGGGGGCGCGGGCGGCAGCGGCTTCTTCTTGCGGCTGCTGACCACGAGCCCGGTGATCGCGCCGACCGCGACCAGGGCGATGACTACAGCGAGAATCAGGGTTTCCATAACGCTGCCAGTATCGGCCACCGCCGGCGCGGAACGTGGACCCTGGAGGAAGCGCCAAGGCCCTAAGCCTCTGTTTGTGCTTTTCGCGGCGAATCTACGATGATGGGCGACTCCCCCGAAAACATCCCGTATCGGAGACCCGTATGCCCACCGAGCCGGACGGCGCGATAGAGACCCGCGGCCTGGAGCCGGTGCCCGACGAGGAGCGCACCGGGCGCGTCCGGGAGCTGTTCCCGACCTGGGTCGCGGCCAACATCAGCGTGCTGCTGCTGACCATGGGCGCCGGTCTGGTGATCTTCAACGGGCTGAACCTGTGGCAGGTGCTGGTGGTCGCCACGGCCGCGCCCGCGCTGTCGTACGGGATCGTCGGGCTGATCTCGATCGCCGGCAAGCGCGGCGGCGCGCCGGGCATGGCGCTGTCCCGGGCGGTCTTCGGGCAGCGGGGCAACCTCTTCCCCGGGGCGCTCATCTGGGTGGCCCGCTGGGGCTGGGAGACGATCAACGCGGTCAGCGGCGCGTACGCCGTGCTGACCGTGCTGGACCTGCTCTTCGGGGTGAAGAGCAACACGCCGCTGATCGTGGTGACCCTGCTGTTCTTCGTCGGCTGCACCTTCCTGGTGTCGGGGCTGGGCATCAACGCGCTGCGGGTGTGCAGCAAGTGGTCCACCTACCTCTTCGGCGCGTTCAGCGTGCTGGTGCTGGGGTACCTGGTGGCGCACACGGACTGGTCGGCGGTCTTCGGCAAGCCGGCCGGCTCGACCGCGATGATGATCGCGGGCATCGGCACCATCGCGGCCGGCGGCATCAGCTGGGTGCCCTCGGGCCCGGACTTCACCCGCTACCTGCCGCGGGCGGCCTCGAGCCGGGGGCTGGTGGGCGTGACGGTGGCCGGGGCCGGGGTGGTCGTGCTGCCGATGGTGCTGATGGGCGCGGTGATGGCGGTGGGGACGCCGGACCTGGCGTCCGCGGCGGACCCGGTCTCCTTCATCGGCGAGCTGCTGCCGACCTGGATCGCGGTGCCGTACCTGCTGATCGCGCTGGTGGGGATGCTGCTGATCAACTCGATGTCGATGTACTCGGCCGGCTTCACCGCGCAGACCCTGGGCATCAAGGTGCCGCGGGCCGCCGCGGTCAGCGTGAACGCCGTGATCAGCCTGGTCTTCGGCTTCCTGCTGATGGTGGTGGCGAAGAGCTTCTTCGGCTCCTTCATCTCCTTCCTGACGCTGCTGGCGGTGGCGTTCTCCGCGTGGATCGGCGTGTTCGGCGTGGACATGCTGCGGCGGCGCTCGTACGACGGCGCGGCCCTGCTGGACACCACCCGCACCAGCGCGTACTGGTACCGGGGCGGTTTCGCCTGGCAGGCCATGACGGCCTGGGCGGTGGCACTGGTGGTGGGGCTGCTCTTCACGAAGGTCGACTGGTTCGGCGGGCCGCTGGCCGGGAGCTGGATCGGCGAGAACGGCCTGGGCTGGGCGGCCGGCATCCTGACCTCCGGCCTGCTGTACGCCGTACTCCCCCGGTCGCGCCCGCAGGGCGCCGGCCCGGCGGCCGGCGGCCCGGCGCCGGACGGGGAGCGCGAGCTCGCCGGATCCCTGTCCAACTGACGCGACGTCAGCTAACGTCCCCCTTCGCCACCCACACCCGGCGGAGGGGGACTTCTCATGCCCATCACCGTGGCCCGGTTCAACCTGATCGATCCCGACGGCACCCCCGAATCGCTCTCCGCCCGCTACAAGGCCGCGCTGGAGATGTGCGCGTACGCGGACGACCGCGGGATCGACACCGTGCAGACCGAGGAGCACCACGGCACCGACAACAACTGGATGCCCTCGCCGTTCGCCTTCGCGGGTGCGGTCTTCGGCGCCACCCGGCGGATCGCGGTCACCGTCTCGGCGATCATCGGGCCGCTGTACGACCCGCTGAAGGTCGCCGAGGACATCGCGGTGCTGGACCTGCTCAGCGGCGGCCGGCTGGTGACGGTGGCGGGCATCGGCTACCGGCCCGAGGAGTACGAGCAGCACGGCGTGGAGTGGGGCCGGCGCGGCCGGTTGCAGGACGAGCTGCTGGAGACGCTGCTGAAGGCGTGGACCGGGGAGCCGTTCGAGTTCCGGGGCCGCACGGTCAAGGTCACCCCGACGCCGTTCACCCGGCCGCACCCGATGCTGCTGGTGGGCGGCAGCTCGCAGGCGGCGGCCCGCCGGGCGGCCCGGCTGGGGCTGCCCTTCTTCCCGAGCGCGCACCTGCCGGAGCTGGAGGCGTACTACCAGGCCCGGCTGGCCGAGTACGGGACCGAGGGCTTCTGCATGATGCCGGCGGCCCAGACCCCGCTGCTGCACATCGCGGAGGACCCGGACCGGGCCTGGGCCGAGTACGGCGAACGCTTCCTGCACGAGGCGGGGATGTACGCGTCCTGGCAGTCCAAGGACATCCGCTCGGCGGTCCGCTCCGGCGCCCGCACGGTCGAGGAACTGCGGGCGGAGGGGGTCTACCGGATCCTCACCCCGGACCAGGCGGTCGCCTACGGGCGGGAGGTCGGCGAGGCGGGGAACCTGGTCCTGCACCCGCTGTGCGGCGGGATGCCGGTGGACGAGGGCTGGCGCTCCCTGCACCTGCTGTGCGAGCAGGTGCTGCCCCGACTCAAGGGCTGACCGGACGCGGTACGGACACCGCCCCGGACCGCGGTCGCGGTCCGGGGCGGTGCCGTGTCACGAGGAGAGGGCAAGGGCGGGGGGATCAGCCCATCTCCTCCAGCGCCTTGCCCTTGGTCTCCGGCACCCACTTGAGGATGAAGGGGATCGAGAGCACGGCGAAGCAGGCGTACATGATGTAGGCGCCCGACAGGTTCCAGTCGGACAGGGTGGGGAAGCTGACGGTGATCACCCAGTTGGCGACCCACTGGGCGGCGGCGGCCACGCCGAGCGCGGCGGCGCGGATCCGGTTGGGGAACATCTCGCCGAGCAGCACCCAGACCACCACGCCCCAGGACAGGGCGAAGAAGAGCACGAAGACGTGGGCCGCGACCAGGGCGATGACGCCCTGCGTCTCGGGCATGGAGATGTCGCCGTTCACGTCGGTCTTGTACGAGAAGGCCCAGGCGGCGCAGCCCAGGGCGACGGCCATGCCGGCGGAGCCGATGAGGGCGAGAGGCTTGCGGCCGATCCGGTCCACGAAGATCATCGCGATCACGGTGCCGATGATGTTGATGATCGAGGTGGTGAAGGAGTACAGGAAGGAACTGGTCGGGTCGATGCCGACGGACTGCCACAGCGAGGAGCTGTAGTAGAAGATCACGTTGATGCCGACGAGCTGCTGGAAGACGGAGAGGCCGATGCCGA
>NZ_JBFBGK010000177.1:0-9386 GCF_040684615.1 Streptomyces sp. NPDC089919 | reverse complement strand
GCGCAGCGGTGGTGCGGGGGATCCGGGGGCAGCCGCCCACCGGTTTCGGGATGGGGGTCCCCCCGGACGGAGTCTGGGGGAGGGCGGGGAGGGGACCAGCCCCGCAGGGCCGTCAGAAGGCCGGCCGCTCCGGGTCGAGGGCCGCGCGCCCGTCGACGGGCGAGGAGGCCTCGGCGAAGTGGCGGCGGGGGATCCGGCCCGCCCGGTGGGCGAGCCGGCCCGCCGAGACCGCGTCCCGCATCGCCGAAGCCATCAGCACCGGCGACTGCGCCCGCGTCACCGCAGAGGCCAGCATCACCGCCGCACACCCCAGCTCCATGGCCAGCGCCACGTCCGAGGCCGTGCCCGCCCCCGCGTCCAGGACCACCGGCACCCCCGCCCGCTCCACGATCAGCTCGAAGTTGTGCGGATTGCGGATCCCCAGCCCCGACCCGATCGGCGAGCCCAGCGGCATGATCGCCGCGCAGCCCACGTCCTCCAGCTTCCGCGCCAGCACCGGGTCGTCGTTGGTGTACGGCAGGACCGTGAAGCCCTCGTCGACCAGCGTCTCGGCCGCGTCCAGCAGCTCCACCCCGTCGGGCAGCAGCGTCCGCTCGTCCGCGACCACCTCCAGCTTCACCCAGTCCGTGCCCAGCGCCTCCCGCGCCAGCCGGGCGGTCAGCACCGCCTCGCCGGCCGTGAAGCAGCCCGCGGTGTTGGGCAGCACCTCGATGCCCAGCTTGGCCAGCACCGACAGGACCGAGCCCTGCACGGTCGGGTCCAGGCGCCGCATCGCCACCGTCGTCAGCTCGGTGCCGGAGGCGGTCAGCGCGTGCTCCAGCACCTCCAGGCTCGGCGCCCCGCCGGTCCCCATGATCAGCCGGGAGCCGAAGGTCCGGCCCCCCAGGACGAACGCGTCCGTACGGTCGTCGGTCATGCTCAGCCTCCCTGGACCGCGGTCAGGACCTCGACCCGGTCGCCCTCGCCGAGCGCGGTCGCGGGCCACTGCCCGCGCGGCACGACGGTCTCGTTGACGGCCGCGGCCACTCCGGACCGGGCCTCGGTCAAGGTGGCGACCAGGGCCTCCAGCGTGGTCCCGGCCGCGACCTCGCGCGGCTCTCCGTTGACGGACACGGTCATACCAGGGACTCCTCACGTGCGGTGCGGCCGGCCGGCCCGGCGGACGGAGCGCCGGCCGAGAACCGCCGGGGGGTGAACGGCCGCGCCTCCGCGGGCAGTTCGCCGGTGGTCAGGACCTCCGCCAGGGCGTCGCCGGTGACCGGGGTCAGCAGGACGCCGTTGCGGTAGTGCCCGGTGGCCAGGTGCAGCCCGGGCAGCTCGGTCGGGCCGAGCAGCGGGGCGTTGTCGGGGGAGCCCGGGCGCAGGCCCGCCCGGGTCTCGGTGAGCGGGAGTTCGGTGATGCCCGGCACCAGCTCGTGGGCGTCGCGCAGGAGTTCGTACACCCCGCCGGCGGTGACCGTGGTGTCCCAGCCCAGTTCCTCGCTGGTGGCGCCGATGACCAGCTCGCCGTTCTCCCGGGGCACCAGGTAGACCTGGCTGCCGCGGACCACCGCGCGGACCGTCCGGGTCAGGAAGGGCGCGTAGGCCCCCGGTACCCGCAGCCGCAGCACCTGGCCCTTGACCGGACGGATCGGCGGGGCCACCTCCGGCGGCAGCCCGTCCAGCCGGCCGCTGAGGCTGCCGGTGGCGAGGACGACCTGGTCGGCGGCCAGCCGGGTGCCGGAGTCCAGGACCGCCCCGGCGGCCCGGCCGCCGGTGACGGTCAGCCGCTCCACGGCGGCCCGGTGGAAGACCACCCCGGCCCGTGCGCAGGCGGCGAGCAGCGCGGCGGCCAGCCGCCGGGGGTCGACCTGGTGGTCGCCGTCGGCCCGCAGCCCGCCCCGGACGCCCGGCGCCAGCATCGGCTCCAGCCGCCGGCACTCGCGCCCGCTCAGCCACTCCGACTCCAGCCCGCAGCGCCGCTGGAGTGCGTGCAGTTCGCGCAGGTGGGTGCGGTCGTCGGCGTCCAGGGCGACGGCGAGGGTCCCGCAGGCGCGGAAGCCGATGTCCAGCCCCCCGCTGGCCTCGGCCAGCTCGGCGGCGAACTGCGGATAGCGGCGGGCGGAGGCGAGGTTGAGGCCCAGCAGGGTCTCCTCGCCGTAGTGGAGCTCGGTGACCGCGGCGAGCATGCCGGCCGCGACCTGGGCGGCCCCGCCGCCCGGCGCCGGGTCGGCCAGCGCGGTGCGCAGCCCTCGCTGGGCCGCCCGCCAGGCGGTGACCAGGCCGATGATCCCGCCGCCGATGACGAGGACGTCCGATCCCCGCTCGCCGGGCGGACGTCCGGTGGATGTGGATGAGTGCATGGGTGTCCAGCCCCTCCCTTCGCCGGCATGACCCGGATCAGGTTCGTACGGTCGGAGGCCGCGCAGCCTCCCTCTCAGCCCGGTACGTCCGGGCTCCCGCGATAGGTACGCCCGCCAGACTATCCCCCGGCTCGAGTGCGGGTAAGGCCGCCCGGCCGGGGCGCGGGCGGCCGGGCCGCCGGACCCCCATTTCCTGACGGTTCGTCAGATGTATAGGGTGGGACCGTGAGCGAGCAGCTGAGCGGGACGCGGGGGACGGGCCGGGGCGCCGTCATCGTCGGGGCGGGCATGGCCGGGGTGCAGACGGCCGTGGCCCTGCGCGAACAGGGCTGGACGGGACCGGTGACCCTGCTGGGCGCCGAACCGCACCAGCCGTACGACCGGCCACCGCTCTCCAAGGCCGTGCTGCTCGGCAAGGCCGAGGACTCCGCCTTCGACATCGACTTCGAGGCCCTGGCCGTCGAGCTGCGGCTCGGCGTCGAGGTGACCGGCCTGCGCCCGGCCGAGCACGAGCTGGACACCGAAGCCGGCCCGGTCCCGTACGACGTCCTGGTCCTGGCCACCGGCGCCGAGCCGGTCGCCCTGCCCGGCAGCGCCGGCGTCCCGGGCGTCCACCTGCTGCGCACCCTCGACGACGCCGCGCGCCTGGCGCCGGTGCTCGCCGAGGGGCGGGAGATCGTGGTGGTCGGCGCCGGCTGGATCGGCGCCGAGTTCGCCACCGCGGCCCGCGCCGCCGGCTGCGCCGTGACCGTCGTCGAGGCCGCCGACCGCCCGCTGGCCGGCGCCCTGCCCGCCGAGGTGGCCGCCCCGATGGCCCGCTGGTACGAGGAGAGCGGCGCCCGGCTGATCACCGGCGCCCGGGTCGAGCGGGTCGAGGAGGGCGCGGTGCTGCTCGCCGACGGCACCCGGCTGCCCGCCGGGGCCGTGGTCGTCGGCATCGGGGCCCGCCCCGCCACCGGCTGGCTGGCCGGCTCCGGCATCGCCCTCGGCCCCGACGGCTCCGTCACCGCCGACGCCCACCTGGCCACCTCCCTGCCCGGGGTCTACGCGGTCGGCGACTGCGCCTCCTTCCCCTCCGCCCGGTACGGCGAACGCCTCCTGGTGCACCACTGGGACAACGCCCTCCAGGGCCCCCGCACGCTGGCCGCCGTGCTCCTGGCCGGCCCGGACGGCGAGGCCCCGGCCTACGACCCGGTGCCGTACTTCTGGTCGGAGCAGTTCGGCCGCTTCGTCCAGTACGCCGGACACCACGCCGAGGGCGACGAGCTGCTGTGGCGCGGGGACCCGGCCGAGCCGACCTGGTCGGTGTGCTGGCTGCGCGGGGACGTGCTGGTCGCGGTGCTCGCGGTGGGCCGTCCCCGGGACCTCGCCCAGGGCCGCAAGCTGATCGAGGCCGGCGCCCGGCTCGACCCGGCCCGGGCCGCGGACCCGGCGGTCGCGCTGAAGTCCGCCACCGCCTGAGGACCCGTACCCGCGCGGCCGGTACCGCGCGGGGGCCCGGGCCGACCCCGTCGGACCGGCTCGGGTACCGGCTGTCGGTGCGGGATGGCAGGCTTGGTCCCGTGACCGAGATTGACGCAAAGATCGACGCCCTCGTCCCCGAGTGGCTTTACCTCCCCGACGTCGCGGAGATGCTGGACATCGAGGTGACCCGAGTCCGCCAGCTGGTCAAGGAGGGTCAGCTGATCGCCGTCCGCCGCGGCGAGAACCGCTCCCTCCAGGTGCCCGCCGCCTTCATCGACGGCGACAAGGTGGTCAAGGGCCTGGTCGGCCTCCTGACCGTGCTCCGTGACGACGGCTTCACCGACGAAGAGATCATCGAATGGCTCTTCACCGCCGACGAGACCCTGCCCGGCACCCCCGCGCAGGCCCTGAGCGAGAATCGCGGCACGGAGGTGAAGCGCCGCGCCCAGGCGCTCGCCGTCTGACCTGATCCGACTCATGTGGTGCACGGACCGCCGCGGTCCGTGCACCACCCACCCCGGGGGGTTCCTCCATGTCCGTCGACGCCCGCGCCCAGCTCTCCGACGCCCGGCTCTACCTGTGCACGGACGCCCGCAAGCGCCAGGGGGACCTGCCCGAGTTCCTGGACGCCGTGCTCGCCGGCGGGGTCGACATCGTCCAGCTGCGGGACAAGGGCATGGAGGCCGGCGAGGAGCTGGAGCACCTGCAGGTCTTCGCCGAGGCCGCCCGCCGGCACGGCAAGCTCCTCGCGGTCAACGACCGCGCCGACGTCGCGCACGCCATCGGCTCCGACGTCCTCCACCTCGGCCAGGGCGACATCCCGGTCCCGGCCGCCCGCGCCGTCCTCGGCGAGGGCGTGCTGATCGGCCGGTCCTGCCACGCCGAGGCCGAGGTCGACGCGGCCGCCGCCGAGCCGGGCGTGGACTACTTCTGCACCGGCCCCTGCTGGCCCACCCCCACCAAGCCCGGCCGGTACGCCCCCGGCCTCGGCCTGGTCCGGTACGCCGCCGCGCTGGCCCAGCCGCGGCCCTGGTTCGCCATCGGCGGGATCGACGCCGGCAATCTGGACGAGGTCCTGGACGCGGGCGCCACCCGGGTGGTCGTGGTCCGCGCCATCACCGAGGCCGCCGACCCGGGCCAGGCCGCCGCGGAGCTCGCCAAGCGGGTCCGCGCCCGCCTGGGCTGAGCCGCGACCGGGCCCGCACGCCCGGTCCGCACGGGGCCGCAGCGACTCCTGATCGCGCATGTGTCCAAATCCGTGTCCAATGGGTGGACGCTCCTTGGGGAGTTCCCGGGGCTTGTCTAACCTGCCGATATGGCCCTTGGCACCGCTTCCACCAGGACGGACCGTGCACGCACGATCCGCGACGTCCTCGCGTCCGGCACCTCCTACTCCTTCGAGTTCTGGGCGCCCAAGACGGCGAAGGGCGAGCGCAACCTGTGGAACGCGCTGCGCCGGATCGAGGCCGTGGCCCCCAGCTTCGTCTCGGTGACCTACGGCGCGGGCGGCTCCACCCGCGGCGGGACCGTCAAGGCCACCCAGGAGATCGCGGCCGACACCACCCTCACCCCGGTCGCCCACCTCACGGCCGTGGACCACTCGATCGCCGAGCTGCGCCACGTCATCGGCCAGTTCGCGGACGCCGGCATCCGCAACATGCTCGCCCTGCGCGGGGACCCGCCGGGGGACCCGATGGGCGAGTGGGTGCCGCACCCCGAGGGCGTGCACTACGCCGCCGACCTGGTCCGGCTACTCAAGGAGTCCGGCGACTTCTGCGTCGGCGTCGCGGCCTTCCCCGACATGCACCCCCGATCGGCCGACTGGGATTCGGACATCCGGCACTTCGTGGACAAGTGCCGCGCCGGTGCCGACTACGCCATCACGCAGATGTTCTTCGATCCCGAGAACTACCTCCGGCTGCGCGACCGGGTCGCGGCGGCCGGCTGCGACACCCCGATCATCCCCGAGTGCATGCCAGTTGTGGCGGTCAAGCAGCTGGACCGGCTGCCCCAGCTGAGCAACGCAGTCTTCCCGGACGACGTGAAAGAGCGCATGCTCGCCGTCAAGGACGATCCGGCCGCTGTACGCTCCATTGGCATCGAGTTCGCCACGGAGTTCTGCGCGCGGCTGCTGTCCGAGGGTGTCCCGGGGCTGCACTTCATCACGCTCAACAACTCCACGGCGACCCTCGAGATCTACGAGAACCTGGGCCTGCACCAGCGGCCCTGACCGGCCGTACCCGCGCGGCCGTACCGAGAGGGGCCATGCATGGGCTGGACGGTCCTCTACATCGCGTTCGGCTTCGTCGCGCTGTGGCTGCTGGCTGAGGTACTGCTCCAGTACAAGGCCCGGCTGCGCTGGCGGGTGCTGGCCTTCGCCGGCTTCCTCGGCGTGGTCGCGGGCGTGCTGCTGGGCTCCGTCCTGGTCATCGTCGCGGGCGCGGTGGCCTTCGCCGTCGGCCAGACGCTCGTCACCCTCTCCTTCCGGCGCGGCTTCGTGGCGGGCTGGGCCCTGGGCAGCAAACGCGAGGCGGCGGTCGCGGAGGCCGCCCCCGGCCGGCGCGGCCGCCGGCGCGGCGGCCCGGACGCCGGGCGCCGGCAGGAGCCCGCGCTGACCGTCTCGGAGCTGGAGTACGACGCGCCGGACGCGGCGGGCCCGGAGGGGCCGGACGGTCCGGACGGGGAGTTCACCGACCCGGTGGAGGCCTCGGACGCGCCGGTCTTCGGCACCACCGAGGACTACCCCGAGCAGGGCTACCCCCAGCAGCAGTACGACCCCCCGGGCTACGACCCGCAGGCCGCGGACGGCTCCGGCTACCCGGCCGGCTACCCGGCCGCCCCCGCCGAGGACGGCGCCTACCAGTACTCCGGCTACTACGACCCGGGCACCCAGGGCGCCGACCCCTACGCGACCGGCGGCTACCAGGAGCAGGCCTACCCGGACCCGGCCTACCAGGACCCCTCGTACCAGGGCTATCCGTACGGCACCGGCGAGCAGCAGACCTACGCGGCCTACTCCGACCCCTACATCGGCACCGGCGGCCTGAGCGCCCAGCCCGACCCGGCCGCCTACGCGGCCTACGACTACGGCTACGGCACCGGCCAGGACGCCTACCCCGGCTACCCCGACCCGTACACCGCCCAGCACCAGTACGCCTCCGACACCCCGCCCGGCGGCGTCTGGGTCCCCACCCAGCGGGACGCCGACCAGCCCTACCCCGCCGAACAGCAGCCGGGCCCCTACCCGTACCAGAACACGGGCGAGTACGAGCAGTACCGCTACTGACCGTCCACAGGGACGGTCACTGGGAGCCGCGGAAGGCCCGGCCTTCGACGATGAGGCCGGCCACCAGGGCGCCGGACATGCCGGCGTGCGGCAGGCCGCCGCCGGGGTGGGACCAGCCGCCCGCCAGGTAGAGGCCCGGCAGGGCGGTGGTGTTGGCGGCGTGCAGCCGGTCCGGGTCGCCGGCGAGGCTGGGGGCCGGCACGGCCCCGTCCGGGGTGCCGGTGGCCCGCGCCACGTCCAGCGGGGTGCGCGCCTCGTGCCACAGGATCCGGTCGCACAGCTCCGGGACCGCCCGCCCGGCCGCCTTCAGCATCCGCTCCGTGTACCGGGCGACCAGGCCCGGATCCGTCCAGTCCAGCACGCCGTGCGGGGCGACCGTGGCGGTCAGCGTGACCGCCTCGTGCCCGCCGTCCGGGCGCGTCAGCTCGTCGTCCGGGCGCAGCACCGTCACCGTCGGCGGCGCGGCGTGCTCGGCACCGAGCGCGGCGGCCTCGGCGACCGGGTCGGCGGAGTGCACCACCGTGCGGTGCACGGTGTCCGCGGGCCGGCCGCCGCGCAGCGCGAGCAGCACGGTGAAGCGGCTCGGCGCGCCCGCCACGGGCTGCTTGGCCCCGGCCGGCCACAGCTCGCGGCCGGGCAGCAGGGCGGCCAGCCGGCGCGGGTCGATACCGCAGACCACGTGGTCCGCCTCGACCTCGGTGCCGTCCGCCAGCACCAGCCCGGCGGCCCGGCCGTCCCGCTCCCGCACGGCCGTGACCTCGGCGTCGAAGACGAACTCCACCCGCCGCTCCAGGCAGCGCTCGTGGACCGCCGCCGCCAGGGCCCGCAGCCCGCCGCGGACGTACCAGCTGCCGAAGGTCTGCTCCATGTAGGGGACCACCGCCGCGGCCGCCGGCGCGCCGCCCGGATCGATGCCGTACTCCAGCGCCCGGCTGGTCAGCAGCGCGCCCAGCGGGCCGGCCAGCTCCCGGGCGGCCACCTCCGCCAGGGCGGGCGGGCGGCGGCGCAGCAGGCCGCTGCGGCGCAGCGCCGGGTACGGGTCCCGGCCCAGCACCTGCCAGTCGGAGCGCAGCGGCTCCTCCAGCAGGGGCCGGCGGGTGGCGTCCCAGACGTCCCGGGCCCGGCCCAGCAGGTCGGCCCAGCGCTCGCCGGCACCGGGCCCGAAGGCCTCGTCGAGGGCGGCCGCCACCCCGCCGCGGGAGACCGCGGGCAGGGTGAGCTCGCGGCCGTCGGCCAGGACGTGCCGCACCGCCGGGTCCACCTGGACCATCTCGACGCAGCTCTCCAGCGGACGCTTGCCGGTCTTGACGAACAGGTCGCGGTAGACGGCGGGCAGCAGGAGCAGCCCGGGGCCGGTGTCGAAGGCGAAGCCGTCGCGCTCGTACCGCCCCAGGGAGCCGCCGTAGGTGCCGCCGCGCTCGTACACCGTCACCGTGTGCCCCGCCACGGCCAGCCGGGCGGCGGCGGCCAGTGCGCCCATCCCGGCGCCGATCACCGCAATTCTTGCCATGGTCCCGACCCTATCCGCCCCGGCTCGGGCGCCCGTCGTTCGGGCCCGGAGCGGTGCGGCTGCGGCATCATGACCGGATGAGTGTGCTCCCCCTGGTCTTCACCAGTGGCTGGGCCAGCGGGATCAACGCCTACGCGGTGGTCCTGCTGCTCGGCGTCTTCGGCGCGACCGGGCTCACCGACGAGGTCCCCGCCTCCCTCCAGCGCACCGACGTGCTGGTGGTGGCCGGGGTGCTCTTCCTCTGCGAGGCGGTGGCCGACAAGATCCCGTACGTGGACTCGGCGTGGGACGCGGTCCACACGGTCATCAGGCCCGTGTCGGGGGCCGTGGTCGGCGCCCTGCTGGCCGGCCAGAACGGCTCGCTGCCCGATCTCGCGGCCGGGGCGCTGGGCGGCTCCACCGCGCTGGCCAGCCATTTCGTCAAGGCCGGCACCCGGATGGCGATCAACACCTCGCCCGAGCCCTTCACCAACATCGTGATGAGCACCGCCGAGGACCTGGGGGTGGGCGGCATCGTGACCTTCGCGATGTTCAACCCGCAGGCCGCTGCCGTGATCGCCGGGGTGCTGCTGCTGATCGGTCTGGTCCTGCTGGTCTACCTGTGGACCCGGATCCGCCGCTTCCTGCGCCGGCGGGCCCAGCGGCGCGAGGAGAAGCGGCTGGCCGCCCTGGAGGGCATCGGCCCGCCACCCCGCTGACGCCGGGGCCGGACACGACCGAGGGGTGCCGCCCGGCCGGGCGGCACCCCACGGGTGGGTCTGCGGTGGGGCCAGGGCCCCCCGGG
>NZ_JBFBGK010000176.1:0-9455 GCF_040684615.1 Streptomyces sp. NPDC089919 | reverse complement strand
TGGCGCGGCTCCCGGGCCCGTGCCCGGCCGCTGCGCGGAGCCAGACCCCACCCCGCCCCTTCCCGAAACCGGTGGGCGGCTGCCCCCGGAGCCCCCGCACCGCCGCTGCGCGACGGTCGCCTCAAACGCCGGCGGGGCTGGATATGCGGGGCTCCGCCCCGAGGCCCGCACCGCCGCTGCGCGGCGGTCGCCTCAAGCGCCGGCGGGGCTGGTGGGCGGGGCTTCGCCACGGGCGGCGCGCGGGGGGCTAGGGGCAGGTGAAGGTGGAGTCGGCCCAGTCGGCGAGGAGGAGGGAGCCGTGCCAGTCCTCGCGGTCTACGACGAGGCGGACCGACGAGGCGCCGGTGAGGTCGAGGTGGAGGGGGACCGCGGCCTCGCCCACGCCCAGCGCCGGCGAGCGCCAGAGCCGCGTGTCGTCCGCCCAGACGGAGAACCGCACGGCCCCCCGCCCCATCGACATGTCGTCCACCCCCACCCGCGCGCTGAAGCTCCGGCACGGCCGGTTCAGGTCGATCAGGACCGAGGAGCGGGAGTGCACGGTGATGCCGGGGTGGCTGTGGCCGCCGATCCGCAGCCCCCACCGCTGCCACACCCAGCTGCTGCGGTAGGTGTCGATCTCCGGCCCGGTGTGGTCGCCGAAGACCGACTGCCCCAGCGCCACCAGCGGGTACGAGTGGACGGTCCGCGGCGGCGTCGGCCGCGGCGTGGGGGTGGGCTTCGGCGTCGGCCGCGGCTTCGGCTTCGCCGTGTGGGCCGGCGTGGGCCGGACCGTGTGCGCCGGGGTCGGCCGGGGCGCCCGCGACGGGGTGGGCCGCGGCGCCGGCGGGGTGGTGCGTACCGGAGGCGGCGGGGTGTGCCGCACCGGCCGGGGCGCCGGCGGCTTCACCCATGGCGAGGGCGGGACCACCGACGGCGGCTCCGGGGCGACCGAGGCCACCGCGCTGGGCGGCGCCGGCCGGACCTCCGCCTGCGGTTCGGTGTCGTCGCCGGTGAGCGCGAAGACCACCCCGGCGGCGGTGGCCACCGCCAGCCCGGCCGCGAGCGCGGCCTTCGCGGGCAGTCCCAGCCCCTCGGAGGCGGCCGCGGCCCCCGCACCGGAGCCACCGCCCCCGGCCCCGGCGGCACCCGCACCCGCACCCGCCCCCGCCGTGCCCGCGGCCCCCGCCGCCCCCGCCGTACCGGCCGCGGCCCCGCCGCCCCCGGTGGCCGCCGCCGCGGCCCCGGCGCCGGCGGCGCCCATCGCCCCGCCCGCCACGACCCCCGCGGCCTTGAGCGCGTACCCGGCGGCGAACCAGCCGATGACCGCGACCGGCAGCAGCGCCGGGATGCCCGCGTTGACGTCCTTCAGTTCGCCGGCCGCCACCCGGCACTTGGCGCACTCCTCGAGGTGCTTGCGCAGCCCCCGCTCGGCCCGCATCCGCAGCCCGCCGCGGGCGTAGGCCCCGAGCCGGTCGGCGTACCGGGCGCAGTCGCCGCCCTCGGTGAGCGCGGCGCTGACGTGCGCCTGGAGGTAGGCCTGCTTGAGGCCTTCCCGGGCCCGGGAGGCCAGGACGGCGGTGGCGTTCGGGGTCAGCCCGAAGAGCGGCGCGATGGTGCTGGGCGAGGCCTCTTCGACGGTGGTGTGCCAGAGCACCGCCTGCCAGCGCTCGGGCAGGCTCCGGAAGGCCTGCATGGCCAGGGTCTGTTCGGCGTCGTGCATGGCCCGGACGTCGGCGCCCGGGTCCAGGGTGCCCCCGGCGGCGCCGGCCGGTGCGGTGCCCTCCGCCGCGGCCTGCTCGGCGAAGAGGGCGAAGTCCTCGACCAGTTGCTCCCGCTTGGCGGTCCGGGTCCAGGCCGCGGCCACCCGCCGGACCGTGGTGAGCAGGTACGCCCGCACGGCCTGGTCCGGCCCGGCGCCGCCGCGCACCGCCTGCAGGGTGCGGGCGAAGACCTCGGCGGTCAGGTCGTCGGCGGTGTGGCCGTCCCGGCAGCAGGTCCGGGCGTACCGGCGCACCGCGTCGGCGTGCCGGCGGAACAGCTCCTCGTACGCGCCGTCGTCGCCGGCCCGCATCCGGGTGATCAGGTCGCCGTCGGAGGGCGGGAGTTCCGCGGTGGTGGCCCCGCTGCCGGCGCCGCGCTGGGCCGGTACCTGCCGGGCCGGCAGCTCGCCGGCGTCGGTGGCGCCGGCTCCGGCCCCGCCGGTGCCCCCGGCGGCGCCGGTCGGCTCGTCGCGTCCGTCCACGCTCATTGCGGAAGCCCCCGAACGACACATTCCGACCCGTACATCGGGCCAGCGTGGCATACGGGGGCGGCCGGAAGGGCCCGGATGACGGGTATCCACTCATCCGGGCACATCTCGGCGAACGGCCGCACCACCCTCACCTGTTCGAGTGGTGGTGCGTCCGTCGCGCGGACCTCACCCCCGCGAGGGGGCTCCGGTCACACGAGCGGACCGGCGGATCACGCGGTGCGCGACCGCAGGCCCTCGAGCAGGATGTCCAGCAGTCGCGCCGAGGCGGCGGCCTGCTGCGCCGGGTCCGGCAGGGCCGGTGCCGCGGTCGCGATGACCAGCAGGACGTCGGCGACCGTCACGTCGGCCCGCAGCTCACCCGCGGCCCGCGCCCGGTCCACCAGCCGCCCCACGACCTCGAGCAGCGCACCCGCGCCCGCGTCGTCGGCCGGCTCGTCCACCACGAGGCGGGCGGTGGTCCGCAGGTCGCCGGAGTACCCGGCGGAGTCGGAGGCGGCCCGCTGCTGCGGCACCCGCGCCCCGTCCACGCCCTCGACGCCGTCCTCCGCGCCCTCGGCGGAGCCCACCCGCAGCACCTGCGGCGGCAGCAGCCGGCCGGCGCCCGAGGCGACCGAGGTCCGCAGGAAGCGCGACAGCGCCTGCCACGGCTCCTCCTCCTGCCCCAGCGCGGCCCGCGCCTGATCGGTCAGCCGGGCGGTCTCCTCCTCGGCGATCCGTCGCACCAGTACGTCCTTGCTCGGGAACCGCCGGTAGACCGTGCCCACGCCGACGCGTGCGCGACGGGCCACGTCCTCCATCGGAGCCCCGTACCCGAGCTCGCCGAACACCTCGCGCGCGGCACGCAGCACGTGCTCGAGATTGCGCTGCGCGTCCACGCGCAGCGGCGCCGAGCGGGCTATTCCCGGCCCGCTCGTCGTGCCCGTACCGCCTGCCATCAGCCGTCCCGCGCCTTCGGCGGTCACGGCCGTCGCAGACCCATGGAAATCGGAAATGTTCATATGTTTCCCCCGGTAATCATTTGTCTCCCCCCGGAGACAACCCCGCCTTCGTGCCAGGGGGGCCACGGTCACTCTGAGCCCCGGCCGACACCCCGGCGAGTAACGAACATAGTTGAGCCAGAGTCAATTCAGAAGAGGGGGCTCCGCACCGGGCACCGCCCGATCGGAGCATTCTCCCCCACTTTTCCGATTCCGCCCCTTCTTCTTTGCCCGTCTCCCCATCCTGACCTGCGGAACTGCCCGCCCGGAGCGGGCCGTCCACAACCCCCTCCGGGGACACCCTTCGGTCACACAATCTGCCGGGCCTGTGGACAAACTCCCGGCCACGTTGCGTCATGGGATGGTGAAGGCCCCAGACACCCGGGGAACGAACCCCGGCACATCGCCCCGCACGCGCGTCCTCGTCGTCGGCGGGGGGTATGTCGGCATGTACACAGCGCTCCGGTTGCAGCGGAAACTCAGAGCCGGCGAAGCCGAGATCACCGTCGTCACCCCCGAGCCGTACATGACGTACCAGCCCTTCCTCCCCGAGGCGGCGGCCGGCTCCATCTCCCCGCGGCACGTCGTCGTCCCGCTGCGCCGGGTCCTCGACAAGTGCCGCATCGTCATCGGCGAGGCCCAGCGGATCGACCACGCCAAGCGCACCGCCACCGTCACCACCCTCGCCACCGAGGAGGAGGGCACCGGCGCGCTGGAGCTGGCGTACGACGAACTGGTGCTGGCCCCCGGCTCGATCTCCCGCGCCCTGCCGATCCCGGGCCTGGCCGACTACGCCATCGGCTTCAAGACCGTGGAGGAGGCCATCGGCCTGCGCAACCACGTCATCGAGCAGATGGACATCGCCTCCTCCACCCGCGACCCCCAGGTCCGCGACGCCGCCCTGACCTTCGTCTTCGTCGGCGGCGGCTACGCGGGCGTCGAGGCGCTCGGCGAGCTCGAGGACATGGCCCGGTACGCCTCGCGGTACTACCACAACGTCAAACCGGAGGACATGCGCTGGATCCTGGTCGAGGCCAGCGACCGGATCCTGCCCGAGGTCGGCCCCGAGATGGGCGAGTACACGATCCGCGAGCTGCGCCGCCGCAACATCGACCTGCGGCTGGAGACCCGGCTGGAGTCCTGCGCCGACCGGGTCGCGGTGCTGAGCGACGGCGCCCGCTTCCCCACCCGCACCGTCGTGTGGACCGCCGGGGTCAAGCCGCACCCGGTCCTCGCCGCCAGCGACCTGCCGAGGAACGAACGCGGCCGCCTCAAGTGCACGGCCAGGCTCACCGTCGAAGGGGTGGAGCACGCCTGGGCCGCCGGCGACGCGGCCGCGGTCCCCGACGTCACCGCCGAACCGGGCCGCGAGTGCGCCCCCAACGCCCAGCACGCCGTCCGCCAGGCCAAGGTCCTCGCCGAGAACGTCCTCGCCTCGCTGCGGGGCCAGCCGCTCAAGGACTACTCGCACGCGTACGTCGGCTCCGTCGCCTCCCTCGGGCTCCACAAGGGCGTCGCACACGTCTACGGCCGCAAGCTCAAGGGCTACCCGGCCTGGCTGATGCACCGGATCTACCACCTCAGCCGGGTGCCGACGGTCAACCGCAAGATGCGCGTGCTGGCCGAGTGGACCCTCGCCGGGCTCTTCAAGCGCGAGATCGTCTCGCTCGGCTCCCTCGAACACCCGCGGGCCGAGTTCGAGCTCGCCGCGGGCGGCGCCCCCCGCCCCGACCCGATGGACCTCTCCGCGGACCCGGCGCCCCCGCCACCCGCCCAGGACGGCGGCGGCCCCGGCCCGGACCGGCCGGGGCGGCCCGGGGGCGGCGCGGAGCCGGGCCCGGACGCCCCCCGGGGCGGCACCGATTGAGACTTCGGTCCGGCCGCCCGCCCCGGACGTGTGACCATAGGTGGGCTCACACCTGCACAGAGTGATCACCGCCCAGCGAAGACCGCGACGACCACGAGCGACCACGAGCGACACCACGAGGCTTGAACGCAGTGAACTTCACGCGCTGGAGCGCCCGCTTCCCCGGCACGCAGCGCCGCGCCGCCGCCCGGACCGAACACGCGGCCGCGCAGGCCAAGCGCGGCGAGGGCTCGGTCCCCGCGGCCCGCGGACGCAGCCAGGACCCGTCGGCCACCGACCCGGCCGGCCGCGAGCCCGGCGGCGCCGGCCCCGCCGGGCGGCCCGTCGACCCCACGGTCTCCGGGGTCGGCAGCGGCGGCGGCACCGCCGTCCTGGCGGTCCCCTCCCTCGACGAACTCTCCGTCCGGGAGGTGCTGGGCCGGCTGCCCTCCCTCGTCGTCCTCGTCCACGGGCCCGACCACCGGGTGGCGTACGTCAACGACGCCTACGCCGAGGGCTTCGGCCCCCGGCCGGCCGGCGCCCCCGCCGCCGAGGCCCTGCCGGAGCTGGCCGAGCTCGGGCTGCTCCCGCTCCTGGACCAGGTCCTGCGCAGCGGCAAGTCCCGTACGGTCAAGAACCGCAAGGCCCCGGGCGGCAGCTCGTACACCGTCACCTGCACCCCGGTCACCGGCTTCGGCGGCCCGGACGGCCCCGAGGAGGACCCGCGGGGCGCGGGCGGGGGCGTGCTGGTCCACCTCGCGGACGTCACCGAGCACGCCGAGGCCGTGGAGCGGCTGCGGGCCAGCGAGCGGCGCCAGCGCGAGGCGGCCGTCACCCTCCAGCGGTCCCTGCTCCCGCAGGAGCTGGAGCAGCCCGACGACCTGCGGATCGCCGCCACCTACCACCCCGGCGGCACCGAGGCGGCGGTCGGCGGCGACTGGTACGACGTGATCACCCTCGGCGCCGGCCGCACCGCCCTCGTCATCGGCGACGTGATGGGCCGAGGGGTACGGGCCGCCGCCGTCATGGGGCAGCTGCGCACGGCCGTGCGCGCCTACGCCCGGCTCGACCTGCCGCCCCACGAAGTCCTCCAGCTGCTCGACGGGCTCGCCGCCGAGATCGACGCCAGCCAGATCGCCACCTGCGTCTACGCCGTCCACGACCCGAACGAGGGCCGGCTGGTCTACGCCTCGGCCGGCCACCTGCCGATCCTGGTCCGGGACGAGGACGGCACCGTGCACCGCGCGGAGGACCCGACCGGCCCCCCGCTGGGCACCGGCGGCTGGCTGCACACCTCGGGGACCATCGCGCTGGCCCCCGGCTCCACCGCCGTCCTCTACACCGACGGCCTGGTCGAGCGCCGCGGCGAGGACATCGACGAGGGCGTGGCGGCCCTGGAGCGCGCCCTCTCCGGTGCCAAGGGCACCCCCCAGGTGATCTGCGACCGGCTGATGCGGGCCCTGGGGGTGGGCGCGGACCACGACGACGACGTGGCCGTCCTGGTCCTCCAGCACCCCACCCGTACCGGTTCGGACGCGGAGCTCTTCCACAACGCCGCCCTCGAACTGCTCGGCGGCATCGAGGCGGCCCCGCGGGCCCGGGCCTTCGCCCAGGGGGTGCTCACCTCCTGGCGCTTCCCGCTGGAGCTGTGCGACCTGGGCGTGCTGGCCGCCAGCGAGCTGGTGGCGAACTCCCTCCAGCACGGCACGCCCCCGATGCGGCTGCGGCTGCGGCGGACCGACCGGCGGCTGATCGTGGAGGTCACGGACGGGGACGACCACCTGCCGCGGCGGCGCCGGGCCGAGCCGGCCGACGAGGCGGGCCGGGGCATCTCGATCGTGGCGACCATCGCCTCGTCCTGGGGCTCCCGGCGCACCCCGGGCGGCGGCAAGGCCGTCTGGTGCGAGTTCGCCCTCCCGGGCACGGAGGCCTGACCCCTCTTATACGGACATGCACACGACCTTTCATGCGTACGTGTGCACGAACCGTCCCCCGATACGGCGAAGGCCCCCTGCCCGGGAGGGGCGAGGGGGCCGACACCGTGGGGACGGGTCCTGCGGCGGTGCGCCGGGCGTACGGGGCCGGCGCGGCCGGGGTCACATGCCCCGGGCGGCTCCCGCGGCGACCGGCTCGGCACCGGCCGTGCGGGCCGGGGCCGGCCCGTCGGCGGCCGGGGTGTGCTGCGCGACGACCCGGCTGGGCCGGCGGCCGGCGAAGGGCCGGTCCTGCGCGGCGGTCAGCTGGCGGCCCAGGCGCAGCGCCAGCCAGGAGAAGCCCAGGCAGATGACGGCGAAGGCCGCGATGTACGGGCCCGGGAGCATGGCGCCCAGCGGCACGCCCACCAGCGGGCCCACCACCAGCGCGATCTGCTTGACCATGGCGAAGGCGGAGTTGTAGAGCCCGACCTTGCCGTCCGGCGCCAGGTCGGCGACGAGCGGGGCGATGGTCGGCGACAGCATGGCCTCGCCGAGGCCGAAGAGGGCGTACGTCGAGACGAACGCGGTGGCGGCCAGGGCCGGCCCGCTGCCGACCAGGCCCGCGAAGGCCGCGAGCACCCAGGCGGCCGTCCAGACCAGGCCGACCAGCGCGATGACCTTGGTGCGGCTGGCCCGCTCGACGAACCGGAGCACCGCGAACTGCGCCACGACGATCACGCCGGTGTTGGCCGCCAGCGCGAAGCCGAGGGTGGCCGGGTCGATGCCCGACTCGGTGCCGTAGGCGGTGAGGCCGGACTCGAACTGTCCGTAGCAGGCGAAGTACATGACGAAGCCCAGCAGGCACAGATAGACCATCGCCTTGTGCCGCAGCAGCAGGCCGAGGCCGCCGCCGGCCTGGGCCCCGTCCTTCGGCGCGGACTCCTTGAGACCGGAGGGCTCGGGGAGCCGGACGGTGGTGACGATCGCGGCCAGGACCAGGAACATCGCCGTCTCGATGCCGAAGAGCAGCAGGAAGCTGCCGGGACGCGAGACGTCGACCAGCAGGCCGCCGAGCAGGCCGCCGATGCCGAGACCGAGGTTCTGCATGAAGAACTGCAGGGCGAAGGCGCGGGTGCGGCCCTCCGGGGTGGAGCAGTTCACGATCATCGTGGCCAGCGCGGGCTGCATGACGGCCTGACCGGCGCCGAGCACGACGGAGAACAGCAGGACGGTGGCGACGGTCGTGGCCAGGCCCAGGGCGAGGGCGCCGACGGCCGCGGTGAGAGCGGCCGCGATCAGTACGGGGATGGGGCCCCGGCGGTCGATGGCCCGGCCCGCGAACGGCAGCGTCAGCACCGCGCCCACGGCCAGGGCGATGAAGGACGCCATGGCCCAGAAGGCACCGAGCTGGCGCACCTCTGCCACGTACACATAGAGGAACGGCACCGTGAAGCCGATGCCGAACGCACTCAGCGCGTTCCCGGCCTGGATCCGGCCCATCGCCGCGCCCATCACCCTGGTCACTTTCACCACCTAGTTCTGTTGTGAAGTCTGTCGACCCGAAGACTTCAACTCTAAAGTTCGATCCTTAACAGTACACACCGAAGGAGTTAGATGGCAACGCCGGGCGTGTCATACTTCGCGGCATGGGTGACACCCCGGACACGGTCGGCGCGAACGGCATCGCCGAACCGAGCCTCGACGAGCAGATCGCGGTCTACCAGCGCGAGTTCCAAGACCTCGACCCCCAGGTCGAGAAGGTCGTCTCCGCGCTCCAGCGCGTGAACCGGCGGATGAACGTCGCCTACGGGCGGCAGACTGCGGCGCTGGGCATCAGCAACGCGGAATGGGAAGTACTCAAGGCCCTGGTGCTGGCCGGCGCCCCCTACCGGATGGGTCCGAGCGAGCTCGCCAAGCAGCTGGGGCTGACCCCGGCGGCCATGACCCACCGGATCGACCGCATGACGGCCGAGGGGCTGGTGACGCGGGAGCGGGACGAGACCAACCGCGTGCGGGTGATCGTGGAGCTGACCGACGAGGGCCGCAGCAAGTGGCTCGACGCGATGCGGATGGCCACGGTCTTCGAGGAGGAGCTGCTGCAGGACCTCTCCACGGAGGAGCGGGGCGTCCTGGGGGACATGCTGACCCGCCTGCTCGCCCGCGTGGAGGAGACCCAGGCCCGCGGCTAGGCCGGGGTTGACACGACCCCGCCGGGTCCGTAAGGTTCTTCGAGTTGTCACGGGACCGGAACGGTTCTGCGACAACCATCCCGCCGCCTCGTTGCGGCACCCCAACTCAGCACGAACTCCCACCGGGATCGAATTCGGCGTGCCCGAATTCATTTCCGGGGCCCGATTAGGGGCCGCCCGGGAAATCCGCTAGAGTTCGGGAGTCGGAAGGGCCCAACAGCCCGGAAGGCAAACCCCGCTGACTGGGAGTCAGGCCCGAAAGGATCTGATAGAGTCGGAAACGCCGGAAGGGAAAAG
>NZ_JBFBGK010000175.1:0-9543 GCF_040684615.1 Streptomyces sp. NPDC089919 | reverse complement strand
GTGCTCGTCGTTACCAAGCTGTGTGACTCGTGATCACGTCCCTCACGTTGGTCCGCCCCACGCGAGCATCACTGGAGAACCACTCAAACCCGCAGCTCAGAGCCCCATCCAGATCATTGCAGCGGCCATTCAACAACCCTCGGCCAGACGGCCTGACGACGCCGGGGCGATTGTTTCGAGGTGCCGTCCGGCCTGGGCAACAACGGGCCGGGCCCGGACGATCGGAAGTCCGGAGCCAAGCCACGCTCGAAGGAGTTGCTGATGAAGAGGTCGCTGGGCGTTCTGCTGCTGTCCCTGGGACTGGTGGCCGCACCACTGGGCGGGGTGGCGGCCGCGAAGGGCGGCGGGCAGTCCGCGGACGGGCATCCCGCCGCGCGGGCTTCGGCCGGCTGCTACGGCAGCAGTTGCACCGGGCGCGACCCGATCGCCATGGGCTGCAGCGGCGACGCGATCACCGTGGAGGGCAAGTCGACGACGAGCGGGCGGATCGAGCTGCGGTACAGCTCCGCCTGCGGTGCGAACTGGGCCCGGCTCGTGAACGGCGCGGGCTACTACTACCAGGTCGACAACGCCCGCGGAGAGGAGAGCCACTTCACCGCCTCCTCCGCCAACAGCTGGACGGACATGGTGGACGGGACCGTGTACGCCCGCGCCTGTGTGTACAACTCCGGCTGGACGTGTACCGACTTCCACTGAGGCACGGCCCGTCGGCCTCCTGCCCGCACGGCCGTCGGGGCCGTGCGGGCGGGGCGTTGTCAGGCGGTGGGAGCGGTTCGGGTGGCGACGGTGACGTGGTCGATGCGGAGGGGGTGGCCCGGTTCGGGGGTGGGGGTGGGGGGTGCGCCGTCGGCCTGGGGCAGGGCGCCGCCGATGGCGACGTTGAGGATCAGGAAGAGGCCGTGGTCGACGGCCTGCCGCCAGGTCTCGGCGGGCAGTTCGCGGGCCGCGACCCGGTGGTGCACCCGGCCGTCGAGGTACCAGCGCACCTCCTCCGCCCCGGGTGTGCGGTCGACCTCGACGGCGTACGTGTGGAAGGCGGTACGGCAGGTCGGGCACGGCCGCGGGCCGGAGCCCAGGCCGGCCGGCTCCCGGCAGGGGCCACCGGTGGCGATCCCGCAGTGCATCGTGCCGAAGACGGAGTCACGGCCGTTGACCGACTCCATGACGTCCAGTTCCCCGATCGCCGGCCAGCCGGTGTAGCCCTCGCGCAGCGGGGCGCCCAGGGTCCAGAAGGCCGGCCAGTAGCCCGCGGCCTTCGGGCCGGTGACGTCCGGCAGCGCCAGTGACGCCTCCACCCGCAGGATCCCGCCGGGCGGCGCCGCGAAGTCCGATCGGCGGGTCTCGATGCGCCCCGAACTCCACCGCCCGTCCTTGAGCGTGGGGCGGATCTCCAGGACGCCCTTGCCGTCCAGGCGTACGTTGTCGGTCGAGTCGGTCATCGTCTCGATCTCGCCCGTCCCCCACCGGGGTGCCGGGCAGCCGGGGTAGCAGGTGCCGGTGTCGTGGATCCAGTTCGCCGCGGCGGGCGGGCTGCCCGCCGGGCCGTCGAACTCGTCCCGCAGCAGCCGGACCCAGCCGTCCGGACCCGGCCGCCCCGCCCCGGCACCCGGGCCGGTGCCGGCGCCCGCCCCCGGACCCGGCGTACCGGCCGGACCGGTGGCCGGCAGCGCGCCGGATTCGGTCAGGAGGCGTTCCAGGCGCGGGGCGAGGACCACCGCGGCCGCGTTGGTCAGGTGGGAGTCGTCCCGGTAGAGCAGGATCCGGTCCAGCACGGCCGGGCAGGTCGGGCCGGTCCCCGGGCACAGCACCGGGTTGACGCTGACGCTGCGCACTCCGGGCAGGGCGCCGGCCGCGATCCGGCGGGCCAGCGGGTCGGGCTGGCGGGAGTCGGCGCGGGCGAAGGCGCAGTCGCCCGGGGAGTCGGGACTGCCGGAGACGCAGGCGGGGACGTCGATGCCCGGCACCGGCGTGTCCTCGACGTAGACCATCGGCGCGCCAGTGGCCCGCAGCGCGGCGAGCGTCTTCTCCCAGCCGGCCAGCAGCCGTCCGGGGTCGGCGGTGTAGCGGTTGAGCGAACTCACCACGATCAGGCGGGGCTTGGCTCCGGTCCGCAGCCGCTCGAGGGTGTCGGCCCGCCAGGTGTCGCACTCCCGGTAACCGCGGCCCAGCTGCGGGTTGTGGACCGCCAGCTGCGGCAGCGGGCAGCCCTGCTTGACGAACTCCTGGAGCGCCCAGCCGCGTCGGGCCGCGAGGGCCAGCACCGGCGAGAACCACTGGCCGGCGTGCGAGTCGCCCAGCAGCACGATCCGGTCGGGGCTGGTGACGTTCCCGAACAGGCACTGCGGGCTGCGCGTGACGGCCGGTGCGACCTCGCAGGCACCGTCGGGCGGGAAGTCCTTGCGGGCCTGCGCGGGTCCCGGCAGCACCGGGCCGTCGGCGATCCGCACCCCGGGCGTCCGGGCCAGCAGGGTGGGCCCGGAGGCGGCGCCCGGCGGCAGCCCGGCGGCATCGGCCGGGGCCCCCGCGCCCAGCAGGCGTACCGTCGAACTCCCCACGACCAGCGCCAGCACGATCGGGAACACGATGGCCGTGACCCCGACCGACAAGCCGCGGCGCGGGTGCACGGACACGGTGCGGCTGCGCCGCAGCGGCTGCTCGACCCAGCGCATCGTGGCGTACGCGGGCAGCACGGCGGCCAGCGTCAGCGCGGTCTTGGCGGGCCAGCCCGGCTGCCCGCCGGGCGGCGCGCCGAGTGCGTCGCCGAACCGCGCGCCGGCCAGCACCAGCACCGGCCAGTGCCACAGGTACAGGTTGTACGAGAGCCGTCCGATCGCGCGCGGGGCCCGGCGGGCCAGCACCCGCCCGACGCCGAAGCGGTCCTCCGTGTAGCGCTCGCCCCGC
This sequence comes from Streptomyces sp. NPDC089919, assembly GCF_040684615.1. Lineage (NCBI taxonomy): Bacteria > Bacillati > Actinomycetota > Actinomycetes > Kitasatosporales > Streptomycetaceae > Streptomyces > Streptomyces sp. NPDC089919. Next base: position 6,642 of record NZ_JBFBGK010000175.1, on the reverse strand, counting down.
CCAGGGATCGCGGCGAGGATGACCGCCGCGGCACCCGCCGTCGGCAGCAGCGCGGCGTAACCCGGGTACGGGGTCGAGGAGTCGTACGCCAGCACGCACCACACGATCGCCGCGGCTCCGGCCCAGCCGCACAGCAGCCGCAGCAGGCGCGGGCCGCGCATGAGGTGCCAGGGCAGCAGCGCCAGCAGCGCACCGACCCCGAACTGCCAGGCGCGTGAGGGGGTTCCGAGGTAGGCCAGGGAGGCCGAGGTGTCGGTCCAGTGGACGGCGAGCGCGAGGGACACCGCGAGCAGCAGGGCGGCCGCCGGGGCGACCAGCAGCCGGACGGCGCGCCCGCGGCGGACCGCCCGGGCGGTGCCGAAGGCCAGCACGAGCAGGGCCAGCAGCGGCCCCCAGACGAGGTAGAACTGCTCCTCGACGGCGAGGGACCAGAAGTGCAGCAGCGGGCTCTGGGCGTGCCCGGCGGCGAGGTAGTCGGTCTGCTGGGCCACGAAGCGCCAGTTGGCCGCGGACAGGGCGCTCGCCACCACGTCCCGTTCCAGGTCGGCGCGTTGGAGCGGTACGGTCAGCCAGCCGGCGGCCACGGCCACCACGGCGAGCACGACGGCGGCGGAGGGCAGCAGCCGGCGGGCCCGGCGGGAGAAGAAGTCGCCGAGCCGGATCCGGCCGGTGCCGATCGCCTCCCGGACGAGCAGGCCGGTGATCAGGTATCCGGAGATCACGAAGAAGACGTCCACGCCGACGAACCCGCCTGCCATGCCGGGCAGTTGGGCGTGGAAGGCGAGTACGGCGAGCAGTGCGACCGCCCGCAGGCCCTCGATGTCGGGCCGGAAGGCGGACCGGTGCGGGCTGGGCCCGGACTCCGTGCCGGGACGGCGGGCGGGCGGTGCCGGGTCCGGGGACGGCGGCGGGTCCGGGGGCGACGGCGCGGCGGCGGCGCCGTGCGGACCGGGTGCCACGGAGGAAGCCATGGTCAGGAGGCCTTTCGGGAGTGCGGGATCGGTACGGTGGGGCGGGCCGGGGCCGGCCCGGTCGGACTCAGCCCAGCCACGGGAGCATCGGGTTGACCCAGCCGGAGGCCAGCAGCGCGGTGAGCAGCAGCACCACGGACGCGGCCACGGTCTCGGGCCAGCGGCGCGGCAGCATCGCCGTGCGGGAGCGCAGCGCCGTGGCGAGGCGGCGGGCCGCCGTGCGCCAGGGCGGGCCGGCCGGCCCGGCCTCCCCCGCCGGCGTCCCGGCCCCGGTCCGGCCGCGCAGTTCGCGCTCCAGGTCCAGGACGAGCGGGCCGTTGATCTGGATCTGCACCAACAGGTAGAGCAGCAGGCCCCAGTTGGGCTCCCAGCCGTGCCGGGCGACGGCCAGGGCCAGCCCGACCGCGGCGGCGCCGTTGGAGACCACGAGCCAGAGCAGGGAGGCGCCGACCACCCGGCGGGCCATCCCGCCGCGGGCCTCCTTGCCGCGCACTCCGGTGGGTACCCAGGCGGCGCTGCGGCCGCGCAGCGTGTGCAGGAAGGCGGTCGCCGCCGCCACGCTGGTCAGGACGTTGGCGCGGATGACCTCGACCCGCCAGCGGGTGCGGCTGATCCGGGGCAGCAGGACGTGCCACAGCCACAGCGGGGCGAGCAGCGGCAGCACGTGCCAGGGCCGGATCTGGTCCGGGTACCAGAACATCATCACCAGCGGCGGCAGCGGTGCGGCGAAGGTGTTCACGGCGGTGGTGAGGTAGCCGATGATGCCCTCGTAGAAGCAGAGCCGCATCCGCCAGGGCGCGCGCATCCGGGGCAGCACGGGGGTGCCGATCAGGTGCAGGTTGCCCATGGCCCAGCGGTACTGCTGGTTGACGAAGGCGGTGAGCTCGTCGGGCGAGGTGCCCTTGGCGACCAGGACCGGCACGTACAGGGTGCGGAACCCCTGCTCGTGCAGGGCGAGTCCGGTGTACAGGTCCTCGCTGTGGTCGAGCCGGGCGAAGCCACCGGCGGCGTCGAGGGCGGACCGGCGGTAGACGGCGTTGCTGCCGCAGCAGATGGCGGCGTCGCTGGCGTCGCGGGCGGGCTGGATCCAGCGGAAGAACCACTCCTGGGCGGCGCCGGCGGCGCGCTGGATCCAGCCCATCGTCTCGTCGGTGTCGAAGCACTGCGGGCTCTGCACGATGCCGACGCCGGGATCGGCGAGGTAGGGCACGAGGTGGTGCAGGAAGTCGGGCCGCGGCGCGAAGTCGGCGTCGAGGATGGCGATGAGTTCGGCGCTGCTGAGCGTCAGCGCGTGGTTGAGGTTGCCGGCCTTCTTCAGGTGCCCGCGGTCCGGGCGTACCACGTACGCGTAACCGAACGAGGCTGCGAGCGAGGCGACTTCGGGGCGGTCGGCGTCGTCCAGGACCCAGACGGTCAGCTCGCCGGGCCAGTCGACGGCCGAGACGGCCCGGTAGGCGTTGGCGAGTACCGGCAGGGGTTCGCCGCAGGTCGGCAGGTAGAGGTCGACGCCCGGCGCCCGCGCGGGCTGCCAGGCGTGCACCAGGACCTCGTGGGAGCGCCGGGTCAGGCGGCGCTGGCGGAGGTTGTTGACGGAGGAGAGGACCAGGGCGACGACGTTGAGCCCCAGGACGGCCAGGAACGCCCACAGCGCGGGCGTGCGCAGGGCGAAGCTGAGCATGGTCGCCGCCGTGAAGACGAAGGCGAGCGAGCTGCCGACCAGGACCCAGCGGCGCTGCGGGCCGAAGTACCAGTAGAGCTCTTCGTCGGACGGTGGTTGCGGAAGATGGTGCACGGTCATGGAGCCCCCCACGGCTGCGGTTCGCGACCTCACTGAAGCCTCACAGTAGCTTCAGAGGTATAGACCATTCGCCAAACAGGGGGCCGGGAACGGGAATCGGTCACCGGATTGGCGAGACCTGATTGGTCCATACCTCTGTATGAAATACGCAGGTCACAGCCGTGTGAACGGCGCACGAAGAACCCGTCATCCCAGGTGACCGCCCGGTGTACCGGGGCCGCCCACAACCGTCGCAAGCCGACCATCGGACCGGTTGACACGTCCACCGGTGATCCTTCTCACCGCGCCCGCACGCGACCCGGGGCCTGGTTTACCGGTCAGTAGGCGTATGAAGGACCTCGGCCAACACACGGCCCCGACCTCCTGATTGACGATCAGTCACCCCACATCCAGGAAGCAGGAAGACCTTTGTCGCACCTCACCACCGCACGCAGACCCCGGAGTCCGGGGCGAGCCGTGCACGTGCTCCCCGTCCCGCTGCTCGTCCTCGCGCTGCTGGCCTCCCTGTTGGCGCTGGCCCCGTGGGCCCGGGCCGCGGACATCCCGACCCAGGAGGAGGTGAGCCGGGCCCTCGAGAGCACCCCGAGCACCAACTACTTCTGGACCGGCCGGACCGGGAAGTGCGCCGGTGAGGAGGACAGCGTCAAGGGCCTGGCCGAGCAGATAGCGGGCGAACGCGGTGGCAAGACCCTGGAGATGCGGCTGCGCGAGGCGGGCGTGAAGATGCCCTCCTTCGACGCCCCCGACCCGGCCAAGGACATCTGGCGGTTCGCGTCACGCGAGTACGCGAAGAAGACCAGCTACCAGGCCTGGGTCATCAAGGGCAGCTGCGTCCGGGACGGCAACACCTGGGAGGACAAGGAGTTCCCCAACCTCAAGGCCGGCGGACAGGTGAACTGCGTCTGGGAGATCGACGCCGCGCACCCGCTGACCGAGAAGCTGATCTGGTACAAGTGGTGGTGGGGCGGCACCTGCCAGAAGGAGGTGCACCTCAAGAACAAGGCCAGGACCGCCTGCTACCACTACGACCACATCGGGCCCCGGTGGGAGCACGGCAGCGGGATGACTGGCAACTCCTTCCACGGCAACTGGTTCGTCCGCGGCTCGCAGTGGAACAGCCGGAAGAAGGACCGGAAGGTGGACCCGAACGCCGTCGGGTACATGTACTCCATCGAACCGACGAGTTCATGGCCGGCCGAGCCGGAGGAATACCTCATCCACAACGACGGGTTGATCGGCTGGTTCCGCAGCGGTGACGTCCGGCCCTACCGGCTCGAGATCCTCGACGCCTCGGCTCCCTTCTACCACCGCGAATGGTCGGAACCGTACGACACCATCTGCGGGACCGGTGCCAGCACCACGGACGCCCCGCGCGGCGGGAGCGAGTTGAGCAAGCGGGCCGTCACCGTGATGCCGCTGGGCGACTCCATCACCTCCGGTGTCGGCAGCTCCACCGGCGCCGGCTACCGGGCGCCGCTCTACGCCGACCTCAAGCAGGCGGCGAAATCGGTGGACTTCGTCGGTTCGCAGCACACGGGCACGATGCCCGACACCGACAACGAAGGACACCCCGGCTGGCGCATCGACCAGATCGCCAAGGCCGCGGACTGTTCCGTGCCCTCCCAACGCCCCAACGTCGTCACCCTGCACGCGGGCACCAACGACCTCAACCAGAAGCACGACGTCGGCAACGCCCCCGCGCGACTGGCGAGTCTGATCGACCAGGTGCTCGAGGACGCACCGGAGACGACCGTGCTGGTCGCCGGCCTCGTCCCGGCCACCAAGCCGGGACTGCAACCGCTGATCGACGCCTACAACTCCCGGCTCCCGGAGGTCGTGAACGACTTCCAGGAACGCGGCAAGCACGTCGCGCTGCTGGACATGAGCGCCGTGACCACCGACGACCTCGCCCAGCCCGCCCACCCGAACGACGCCGGGTACCGCAAGATGGCCGACGTCTTCCTGGACGGCATCGCCGACGCCGCGGCCGACGGCTGGCTCGCCGATCCCCGCGGCGGGACCGCCGCCGGCTGCGACTCGGGCGGTGACGGCGCCAGCGCGGCCGGTCCCGGCTGGGAGGCCATCGGCGTCATCGCCCCCGGCATGGACAGGTGCACCGGGCGCACCGACCTGGTCGAGCTCAACGGCGACGGCCGGGCCGACTACGTCAAGATCGGCGACGACGGCTCGGTGTGCAGCGCCCTGAACACCCCCGGTGCGGACCTCCTGCACCCGCACTGGGCCGATCCCACACCCGGACGCCCGCTCTTCCCGCCGATGGGCCCGGCCGGCTTCGGCGCCGGCGTCCGCTTCGCGGACGTCACCGGGGACGGCCGCGACGAGTACCTGTACGTCAGCCCCGAGGGCGCGGTGACGGCCTGGCTCAACGACGGCCGGCAGGGCGACGACGACCTGATCCCGTACTTCGGCCGCAACCTGGGCGTGATCGCCCCCGGTGTCGACGGGGTCACCCGGGAGCAGATCCGCTTCGCCGACGTCAACGGCGACCGGCGCGCCGACTTCCTGCGCGTGACGGAGACCGGGGCCGTGGACGCGTACGTCAACACCCCCGACAGCGCCGGGACCATCCACTGGAAGCCGTGGCCGAACTGGGCCGGCGGCGTCCAGGGCGGCTCCCGCGACAAGCTCCGGCTCGCCGACGTCGACGGCGACCGCAAGGACGACTACCTCATCGTCGGCAGCACCGGGGCGGTCCACGCCTACATCAACAACGGAGGAGGCGGCGCGGGCAGCTTCATCAAGCAGCTGTACTTCGTGAACGAGACCGGCTACCCGGGCGACAAGACCACCTTCCGGGACGTCGACGGCGACGGCAAGGCCGACTACGTCGTCATCTACGAGGGCGGCGCGATCCGCGCCTGGCACAACCGCGGCGGCAACACCGGCTAGCACCGCCGCGCCCCGTCCCCGGGTGCCCGGACACCGCCGTGTCCGGGCACCCGGGTCGGGGCCCCCCGCCCCGTCCGTCAGTGGTAGACGTCCACCACCAGGCGGTTCGGGGCGGTCAGGGTGAAGACGCGGTAGCTGCTGTAGTCGCCGAGGGCCAGGCCGAAGGAGAAGTGGCCCTCGTACCCGCCGAGCAGGGCGTACCCCTTGACGGCGGGCAGGCTGAGCGGCTGCGTGGTGGCTCCGGTGAAGGAACCCGCGCCGGTCGTCGTGTGGTTGTCGACGCCGAAGAAGTGCAGGTTCAGGAAGTGCTTGCCGGTCAGCGGCACCGGCTTGCCCTCGCCGCTGCCGCCGCCGTCGTAGCTGAGGCCGTCGTCGCCGACGTACTCCGTCCAGGTCGGCAGGGCGGTGCCGCCGAGGTCGATGACCAGTCGGTCGTAGGTGTCGTGCGCGGCGGTGCGGACGGCGAGGAAGCAGGCGCTCGGACAGGTCGTGCCGGCCGTCGCCGCGACGGCGGCCGGCGCGGGGGCGGCCGAGGCGGTGGGCGCGACGGCGCCCAGCAGGGACGCGGTCAGCGCGGTGCCGATGGCGAGCGAGCGGACGCGCGGGCTGCGGGATGACGGGTTCAACGGGTTTCCCTTCAGGCGGGGCAGGGCGTGGCGGTGCGCATGCTGCGCGTGCGGTGGCTGCCTGCCGCGATGCGGCACGGAGGTACGGCGAATGCCGCCGGCCGTGATCGAGAGGTGCCGGCTCCGGTGACGGGCCCGGCGGGCGGGACGGGGCTCTGGCCGCGCCGTCCGACACCTGCAATGTAGGGCAGGGGCCGCACCTCCCTCCCCCGCGATCCGTCCCGGGGCCGTCCCCTCTCCCGGCGGACGAAGGCGAGGGCCTGCTCGCCGTTGAGGGTCTGCTTGCCGGCCTTGAAGTCGGCGCCGGACTTCTTGTCCTTGAAGCCCTTCTCGATGT